>JAVSLW010000037.1 GCA_039666455.1 Methanobacterium sp.
CAAAGACTACAGCAGATCAGCATTGGTTTGAGTTCAAACGACAACTACAATATAAGTCTGATTGGTATGATAAACATTTTAGAGTTGTTGATGAAAAATACACTTCTAAAACTTGCAGTAATTGTGGATATGTTACAGAAGTTTGGGATTTGAATATTCGCAGATGGATATGCCCTGATTGTGGTTGTGATCATGATAGGGATGTTAATGCTGCATGTAATATTCTAACCGTAGGAACTACGGGGATTGCCTTTGATAAAACCAACAATCAGTTGGTGGATTAGGAATCCATAACCTCTTCAGGTCATGGTAGTTCAAGGAATTGATTTGGAGTAAAGCTTGAAAATAAAAACAATTTTAATAAGTTATTTAGCTTCGCTCAATTTTAAAATTTCTTTTTTCAAGGCAGGAATCTCATTCTTTACTGTTTCCCAGATCAATTCTAAATCAACTTCTCCATGAATAAGCGTATCTCTAACATTTGTAATTGTTTCCCATGGAATTTCTGGATATTTGCTTTTGAAATGGTCTGACATACTTTCAACGGCTTTTCCAATGATTTTAATCCTTCGAATTACTGCATCCTGAATAAAATTTGTATTTAAGAATTCTTCTTTTGTTATATCTGCTGTATAATCTTCAATCAATGTAATTGACTGTAAAATATGGTCTATAAATATATCTGGATCATTCATTATATTACAACACAAAGCTATTTTTAAGTATTTTTACGTTTAGGACTTTATTTTTGTAATTAAGCTCTTCCCAAATCCTTATGCGCCCTTGCAAGGTGCCCCGCTGCAAGCGCACCCATAAGTGAAAGTTCTCCTGCAAGAACAGTTCCTGCAACTATTTCAGCGAATTTATGGACTTTTTTGTTTCCATAAGCATTCATTATTTCCAGGCATTCGCGTGCAGTTTCAATGCTTGTTCCACCACCAACAGTTGCTACAGGCATGTCAGGGAGTGTAACTGTAAAATAAAGGTCACCATTATCTTCTACCATTGCGGTGGTTATCCCTATGCTCCCTTCAACTATATGTGCTTCGTCCTGTCCTGTTGCTAAAAATATTGCTCCAATCATGTTAGCATAATGGGCGTTGAAACCCATACTTCCTGAAATTGCTGATCCAATGAGGTTTTTAGCGGTGTTAACTTCAACTATTGCTTCTGGAGTTGTTTTAAGCTTATTTTTAACTATATCTCTTGGAACAATTACTTCGGCTGTAAGGCTTTTTCCCCTTCCTTCGATAAGGTTTAAAGATGATGGTTTTTTATCAACGCATGCATTTCCACTTAAAGCAATTAAATGCGCACCGGTTTTATAAGTTAAAAGATTTAAAGCTGCTTCTGTAGCTATTGTAACCATATTCATCCCCATACTGTCTCCCGTGGTATAAACAAACCTTGGATAAATGTATTTTCCAACAACAAGTATGGGATCAATTTTTACAAGTTTCCCATGCCTTGTGGTTACTTCCGCTGCTTTTTTAAGCTCTGAAAAATGTTCATTAATCCATGCCTTGATTTCAATGGCGTTTGTTACGGATTTAGCCTTTAAAACCGGTGCTCTTGTCATCTTATCATCAATTATTTTGGTGATAGCTCCACCAGACTCATATATAACTGAAAATCCCCTGTTTACTGATGCTACAAGCGCTCCTTCTGATGTTGCAAGTGGTACGTAAAATTCTCCATTTGCATAATCTCCATTAACTTTTAAAGGGCCAGCAATCCCTAAAGGTATCTGAATAACGCCTATTGGATTTTCAATGTTCTTTTTAGATGCTAATTCCATGTCAATTGAGTAATTAGAAATGTTTTTTAATTCTGCGCCGCTCATCTTTTCTGCAAACTTACGTCTTATCAAAATTGCCTGGTCTGCATTATCGGTGTATTTTTCTATTTCATGAAGTTTAATATCGCCGTTTACTAATTTATCTATTATTTCTTCTTTATTTACCATGATTCTCACGATATTGTTTTTAAATATTTAAAATCAAAAATTTAGTTTTTTTTAATTATTCCTTGCAGTACTTAAAAATGATTATAAAATATTTTTTATGATATTTACTATTTCAGATGGACGGCCTGCTACTTCAACCCCCGCATCTTTAAGCGTATTTATTTTACTTTCTGCAGTTCCACTTTCTCCCTCAATTATAGCTCCTGCATGTCCCATTCGTTTACCTGGAGGTGCGGTGACTCCTGCAATGTAAGCTACAACTGGTTTAGAGATATTTTTGCCTATGTATTCTGCAGCTTTTTCTTCTGCATTCCCTCCGATTTCACCAATCATTACTATTGCATCGGTACCGTCATCTTCTTCAAAGCTCTGTAGAACATCTGCAAAGTCCATTCCAACAACAGGGTCGCCGCCTATACCCAAACATGTGCTCTGCCCCATTCCAGCACTTGTAACTTGGTATGCCACTTCATAGGTTAATGTACCACTTCTGGATACGATTCCAATGTTTCCTTCATCAAAAATGTGTGTGGGCATGATTCCAAGTTTTCCAACACCCGGTGATATAATTCCCGGAGTATTGGGGCCAATTACTGTAGTATTATTTCGTTTTGCATATTCTACTATTTGCATTGAATCATGGACCGGTATATGTTCAGTTATAATTACAACCAGGTCAAGCTGTGAAATGGCTTCGTATGCAGCATCCTTTGCAAATGGTGCTGGAATAAAAATAATTGACGCATTAATGTCTAATTCGTCTTTTGCTTCTTCAATGGAGTTGTAAACATTTACAGGACCAAATTTTTGGCCTCCTTTTCCAGGGGATGTCCCTGCAACGATTTTTGTGTTGTAGTTCAGCATCTGCTCAGTGTGGAAAGATCCCTGCTTTCCTGTAATTCCCTGCACAATACATCTGGTATTTTCGTCAAGAATTATCATATATTATCTCCTGAATTGTCATTATCTCTTTAATAGCTTCTAATTTCCGTTAATTATTATAAATTTAATGATCCTGGAATTCTCATCCTCTCTGATAGGGGTACGGCTAAATCTATTACATTTCCGTTCATAAATGCCGTAACCGACATTATAATGGCTCTAGGGATTACATAAGATGGTGTCCCTCTTCTAACAAGGCTTACGTGGTGATTTCCAAGGGCAGCACCAACCATGGCTCCGGCTACAGCACCCACACCTTCAATGTCTTCTATTGTTGCAACAACAACAGGATCATCTGTCTGCTTTGAAACATAACCCACACCCGGAATATTGAGCGTTCCATCCACAGCACCACCACCAACGTCTGTCACATTATCCATCCCTTTTGCTGCTTTTAATGCAGAATCTGCAACTTTTCCAACAATTTCTTCCCCACCATAGGTATCAAATGAAACAATCACAGCATCAGGATATCTGCCTCGTCTTATTTTCGCTTCAGCATGAGAAATACCCTCTCCTGCTTCCATAGGAGAATCTGATATCCCTGCAATATCACCCAGATTTTCCGCATTTTTCTTTAATATTTCAATTATCCCTGCATTAACAGATTCAAGCTCATCATCTTCAACAAAAGCACTTATAACCATATCATCACCAGTAATATTAGTTAAAGCAGCTTTATATGCCCCAGCATCTATCAAAGTTGGAATGTCCTTTTCAATATTACAGATAAGTGATCTGCTACATGAAACATCGTTTATTGAGATATCTGCACCAATTGCAGTTAATTTCAAATAATCACCTTTAATAGCTAAACTATTAATTATTACATAAGCATTATATCAATGAACTTCTTTTTATAATTTTTCAAATTAAAATTAAATATCATCCACAGAGTTTAAATAATCAACATGTAAATAAGATATATTTTAATCTGTAAGATATTAAACTGTTTATCCGTAAAATTAATTTAGGTAGAGATATAAATAAATTAAAAGGTAGTACTGATGTTTAAAAAACCAATGATCTGCGCCCCAATTCTTGAAAGAAAATCTGAATCTGTACTGGAATCTGCAAAAAAAGCTGTGGATTTAGGTGCGGATATTATTGAATTTAGAATAGACGCACTGGAAGATCCAGATGCAGATGAAATTCAAAATATCATTGCTGAAATTAACCACCCATTGATTGCTACAAACCGTGTAAAAAGTGAAGGCGGCTTTTTTAATGGATCAGAAGAAGAAAGAATCTCAATTTTAATAAAAGCTGCAAAATATGCAGATATTGTAGATATAGAACTTCAAACAGAAACTGAACTCCAGGAAAAAGTTATAAAAGCCTCAAAATCAACAATTGTATCATATCACAATTTCAAAAAGACTCCTTCTTTTCGGGAGCTTCTGGACGTGGTGGCAAGAGAAAAAGAAATTGGAGACATAGCCAAGTTTGCAGTAATGCCCAATAATAATAAGGATACCTTAACTGTTTTAAAGGTGTTATCCGAGGTTTCAAACACCATAGGAATTGCAATGGGAGATATTGGAAAATATACAAGGCTAATAGCCCCAATTTTTGGATCCCCAATCACATTTGCATCAATTGGTAATGAATCAGCACCAGGACAGTTAGATATTCAAACTACTAAATATATTTTACAAAAATTGGCGGTGATTGATTGAAATCACGTGCAGGGATAATTATAGGACTGATCATACTTGGTGTTATGGCTATATCATCTGTTTACATTGCCTGGAATATAAACAACGTCAGCGTGACCATTGAAACCGATGGTTTGGATGTGGCAGTTAAAACATCGTCCCTTTTTGGCACTCCAGAACAAATGAATGATGAAATGCAGCAGAAAGTCTTAGAACAGATTGTAGAACCAAACAGTACCGTTGAGAGTATTGGAAATGACATAAAAACCATTGCTCGAAAGTACAATTATAGTGCAACAGTTACCATAGTTTCGCAGTTTGGAACCAATCAACTTCCTATGCCGGCTACAGTAAGGGGTAGGTCTATGGTTCCAACATTACAGGATGGACAGGAAATAATTGCCCTTAAAACCACAGATTATAAGGTTGACGATATTGTAGTGGCCACGCATCCAGATCATGGAATGATTGTAAAGAGATTAAAAAAAATAGAAGGAAATAGAGTCTATTTAATGAGTGATAACAGAAATGTGGAATATTTCACCACGGAAAGGGATCTGGGTAATGGTCTTGTGGAAATCTATACTTATAAAAGAGTCCCTCTGGACACATGGCTTCCCCGTGAAAATATCGTAGGTGTGGTAAAAAGTTACTGAGGAATTATGGCCAGCCGGATCATGAACATATGGACATTGTTTCGGGACTCTCCTTGTCATCCTCATAAACTTAATTTTTAAGCTATCTATGCTCCCAAGCTTCTAACCATTTATCACAGCCTTCTATTTGTTTGCCCTTTTCAAACAAATCGTAACCTTCTTGCATCAATGAATCTATTTTTTTCTCATAGGATTTCAATTTTATTGTATATCCCTCTTTTAAACCTGATTAGCACTTTTGCATATGCCTTGCAGATAAAGGAAGTTCCGCAAAGGCGGAATTTGGACAGAGGTACGAAACACCGACGCCAGATATGCTCTGTCAGGCGAAGTTTTATCATTTGTAAATGCTCTTTCTATGTCCGATTCTCAAAATCGCTATGTTTTCATCGTAAATGTCAAATATAACTCTGTAATCTCCTATTCTGAATCTATATGTTCCTTTATACATCAAATATTTCCTCAAGATTTTTCATTTTGCCTTCTTTATAATCACTTCTTGCCTCTTCAATTGAGCGTAGATATTCGTCACTTGAAAGTGATAGTATATCTTCGATTAAATCTTCCATAGCTTCCCTGCATATAACTGGTTTATTATGGATCAATGCAATTTAGAATCACACAATGCATAAGAGTCATGTTTCTACACCATAGTTAGCTCATTTCAGCAAGCTTTTTAACTCTTTTTACCATATTAGGGTGGGTTGAAAATATTTCCATTATTTTAGCCCCTGTACCAACCCTTGTTCTGGTATATTTGATTTGTGCAAGCTCGCTTTCACTTATAGAACCATCCCTATTTAAATCCACATGTCTGAAGTCATCTATCTCATTCTTTGCATCAGAAACATTGTTTACAAAAAAAGCTTTCAGACCTTCCACTTCCTTCAATTCATCCTTATTAGCCCTTGCAGATCCATGAACTAATTTATAAAGGGCACTTGCAAGGTAATTGGGTTGATTTCCAAGTTCAACACTTCCTTCATCAGCATAGTATTCCCTGACACGAGATATAAATAGCACAATGAGGTTGCCGATGAAATAGGCTGCTAATGCTCCGATCCCAATTAGTGCAGTGCCACTATTACGATCTCCATTTGAAAAAAGAGTGCTGATGAAGATGTAGTAACAGATAAGAGGCACCACGCTTATTAAAGTCATGACAATCATATCGCTGTGATTTATATGAGACATTTCATGCCCTAAAACAGCTTTAAGTTCTTTTTCATTTAATAAACTTAAAATACCTCTTGTAACACATATTCTGCCGTCTCCTTTAGTTTTACCAAAAGCAAATGCATTTGGTATGCTGGTTTGTGAAATTCCAATTTTTGGTTTGGGAATACCTGCTTTAATTGCTAAATCTCCCACCATTTGATGTAATTTAGGAGCTTCTGTTTCCGATACATATTTTACTCTCATTGTAGCCTCAACCATTTTGGGGCCAAGCAGGTACTGAATGAAAATAATGAGCAATGCAAAAATGGCCAGTGCAAATGGTCCCTTAAATCCGAAATAATAAGCAATTACAGTTATTATTGCATAAAGGATTCCAAAAAGTAGTATGACTGCAATCCATAGCCTTAATTTTAATTTCCATGAAGTAAAAACTTTCATTTTAGCACCGAATTATAAATTAATATTATGTTTAAAGAGAATACTATATATAATTTTTGTAATTTCAAGATATAGAGATTAATTTATCTAATTTCTGAAAGAATACTATGATTTCTATAAGTCATTAGATGAATTTTCAGATTAATACTTAAATCAAAGGGTTAAATACTGTGAAAACATAATTATAATAAATAATGAAACCAGAATTAGACAAAAACGATGAAAACCGTAACTAAATCCTATAAATATAGAATATATCCGAATAAAGAGCAACAGGATATATTAGAATTTAACATGGGCAGCGCACGCTTTGTTTTCAACCATGTTAAAGCCATGTATGAACTATATAGAAAACAGGCAGTGGAATATGGTTTAAAACCAGTATATGCAAACAAAAAACTGTTCAATAGCATATTAAATGATTTAAAGAAGCATCATCCATTTTTAAAAGAAGCTAACAGCACAGCCCTTCAAAAAGCATATGATGACCTTATTTCTGCCTATAAAATGGTGGGTAAAGGAAATGGAGGGGTGAAATTTAAATCCCGTAAAAATCCCGTACAATCATTCAGAACCTTAAACGCTGAAATAGTGGATGGGAAATTGAAACTACCCAAAATTAATACTTTAATCTCTATGAAATATAGTAGAAAAGTTCGTGGAGACATATTAAGTGCAACTATCAGTAGAAACAACTCTAACCAGTACTTCGTAAGTTTTAATGTTAAAAACAGCCCTGTTAAACAGCTAAAAAAAAACTAATCAAAAAGAGGTATTAGATCTTGAATTGAAAGATTTAGCAACATTTAGTACTGGTTTCATAATAGGTAAAATATATTTAAAAGAGGTTGATAATAAGATAAAACGACAAAATCAAATATTAAGTAAAAGGGTTAAGAATGGGTGTAATTGGCTGAAAGCGAAAACCAAGCTTAACCAGTTATACCAGAAGAAAAAAATATAATAAATGATTTTCTACATAAAACAACAACACAAATAGTACAAGAATTTGATAAAATCTATATTGGAAATGTGAACAGCCAATTAGGATTAAAAAATAAACATTTAGCAAAGACTACAGCAGATCAACACTGGTACGAATTCAAGCGACAACTACAATATAAGTCTGATTGGTATAATAAACATTTTAAAGTTGTTAATGAAAAATACACTTCTAAAACTTGCAGTAATTGTGGACATGTTACAGAAGTTTTGGATTTGAATATTCGCAGATGGATATGTCCCAAATGCAATATAGAACATGATAGGGACATAAACGCTGCATATAATATGAAAACCTTGAATGACAAACAACGTCATTCAAGGTTTTTTCTAACCGTGGGAACCACGGGGCTTGCCTTTGAAAAAATCAACAAGGATTGATGGATTAGGAAGCTATTGACCTATTCAGGTCATGGTAGTTCAATAAGCAGCAAGTAATATTAAGATATATTTGATCAAAGTTCTAATTTAGGTTATTTTCATGATATTTGAAACTTTAAAATATGTGATATACTTCATTTTAGGCGGTTTAATTGTGGTATTAGCCACATACTTCGGAATTGAGAGGAAAGGATTGATGGCAGCATTTTTTGCCATGTTTCCATTTGTAACAGCTTTTACAATGTTTACAATATATTCTGCAGCAGGTTCAGAAGCTGTTATTAATTATTTAAAAGGATTACTTTTACTTACACCTGTATGGGTCAGTTACTTACTGATCATTCTTTATTTAGTTCCAAAATATGGGTTCTGGATTTCAATGACAATGGGAGTACTTATTTATTTGCTAATTGCCTTAATTTTCATTTTAAAATACTAATACAAAATTAATCATGATCCTTACCCTGATAATAGTATATGATGTAAATAATAACCGCCGCAATTCCTATTCCCATAAATATGTCCAGAATATGGAAATATTCCCTTATTGTTTTCCAGTGTGGTCCTAACATCACTCCTACATATCCTAAAAAAAGAACCCATGGAATACAACCTGAAACAGTATAAATTGTGAATTTTTTGAAGTTCATTTCAGCTATACCTGCAGGAAGAGAAATGAAAGTTCGTATAATTGGCAGCATTCTGCTTATAAAAACTGCCTCGTGACCATATCTTTCAAACCAGTTGTGGGCCAGATCAAGTTTTCTGTGGCTTATAAAGAAATATTTACCATATTTTTCTAAAAATGGCCTTCCACCTTTTAATCCCACAAAATATGCTATCCATGAGCCAGCTAAATTTCCAAGAACGCCAGCAATTGTTATTCCTGGAAGGGTCATTTTACCTTCCCAAACAACATATCCTGCAAAAGGCATTATTACTTCACTTGGAAGTGGAATGCAGGCACTTTCTACAAGCATTCCCAGAAAAACACCCCAATATCCCAAATACTCAATAAGATGAATTGCTATTTGACTTACATAATCAACAATACTTATCATAGATTTTAAATTGGTAAATGAAATGTTATATATTTTTCAAAAAATAATCCTGAAATATAATAATTCTCAGAAATTCGAAATAGAATGGTAAATATGCTAAAAAACAAATCAACAAGTTTTCTATTAATTTTATCTTTAGCAGGTGACGTGTATAGCTGCAGCTACTTTCAAGCCCCTGTGACAACGTGATTATGTGTTATAAAGCACTGATTTATGGAAAATTTTTGATAGTCCTGATCTGTAAACTTGAAACATAAGCCCGAAAAATCAAAGCATGCCAATCTTCGATTTGCTGCCCCAAAATTCAAAGTTTTCAAAAACCAAAAGTTTTTGATACCCCCAAAAAATCTTCGATTTTTTGAGGGATTTTTCGACGGCATTCTATAAACTCACCAAATCACTTGATTTGCTAAAAACTGGATAAAAACATACCTTCGTCAGTCAAATTTAAATGGATCACAACATACATATCAAATTACATATTAAAATTATTAAACTAAATTTTATTTAAGTCAAAAGTGATTCAATGAAACTGAGTACATTTATCAGTAAATACCTGTGGATTATTCCAGCTATAACTGTGTTTTTCATAGCTCTAATTCCAACATTGGAGCATCAGTGGCCTTTAAGCTGGGATATTATTTACCATGTTCAATATGCTAAAGTATACAGTCAGTATGGATTTGTTTTAATAAACCCGTTAATAAATGCACCTGCTGGGCAAAAAATAGCTTATCCTCCACTTTTCCATTTTTTGATTGCTGCTCTTGGGAACACTTTGAACATGGATTATTTTCAAGTGGCAAGATCCTTGCAGCCTATTTTAGCATTTTCAATTGTTTTATCAGTTTCATATGTTGCAAAGGAGTTTTATGGAAGAATTGCAGGTATTTCTGCAGGTTTTTTGATGATTTCAGGCTATCTTTTATTCAGGATCATTCTCCCGGTTCCTGAAAATCTTGCACTTATTTTTATACCTCTTGCAGTTTATTTCTATTACATTTCCATCAGGGAAAAAGTCCTTAAATATGCATTAATTTCAGGAATATTATTTTTACCAGTTATTGCTTCACATCAGGCCGCAGCATTATGTTTAGTTTTAGTAATTGGTGCTTTTACATTTCTTGAACTTGCAATGCACAGGAATATAAGAGTTTTTAAAAATTTAGGTGCTTTTTTCATGTTTTTAATAATCCTGGTTGTTTCTGGATTAATTTTACTTTTATTCTGGAAACCTGATCTATTTTTCAGCTTACTAAATCAGGGATTAAGTGCTGTAACTGGTTACAGTACCTCACTTAATTACAGCCAGATTCTGAGCCCTTATAATTATATTAAACACCTTGGACCACTGGTTTTAATTTCTGCATTAATTGGAGGAATTTTTGCAGTAAAAAAAAGATGTGAAAAAAATTATTTCATTGTTACATGGATAATTTCCCTATTTCTACTCAGTAACGCTTACTGGTTTGGAATTAATGTTTTATCATCCAGAGTTCTAATTTATTTGCTGATTCCACTTGCAATATTTGGAGGTTTTGGGATAAGTGAACTTTATTATAGCCTGAAAAAAAATAACAAATTTTCATCTCCAAAAATAAAGTCTGTATTTTTAATAAGTATACTCCTGATATCAGCTGTTTCAGGAGCTATTACAGTTAGCGGATCTGTATTCTCTTTTCAGGCAAAAACATCATTGGGAAATATTCAAATAGCCCCTCCCGGTGCTTCAGAGATTGATGTGGCAAACTGGTTCAGTGAAAATGGAGATAAAAGCAGATCATTCATTACATCTAATCTGTACACTGGAAATTTAATTGCTGCAGTAGCTGAAATCCCTATTCACTATGGATTTGAATATTTCAACAAAAGCACTCCATTATCCACCTACAAAAATGAGAAAATAGGTTACATAGTACTGGATAAGCGTTTGACCTTCCAATCCCCAAATGGGACTTTGTATCTTCAAGCTGCACCTTCCGAATTCTATACACTTTTCTTTTTCAGTAAAGATATTAAAAGTAATCTTAGAGAAATAGTTCCACCCTATGCGTTCGTGGTGTTCGAAAATAATGATTTTATAGTCTGTAAAATAGGATACTAATTTTTAAGAGATTAGCCATAATAAACTCCTGCTCCACCATTATCATATATTTTAGTTTTTCTATGGATTAAATCACTCATATCCTTATAGACCTTTGTTTTTTCCTTAGAACCTCTTTCTATTGTTAATAAGAAGACATTTTCCCGGTTAAATTTTCTGGAGAAAATATAGGAGTTATTTTCACCTTTATAAAGAGAAAGATCAGGAACATAATAGAAGTATCTTTTAAATAATAGCACTCCATGCTCATCTCCATAAATATTTCCACCAGCATTATGCTTATACAGCCATTGAGCACCTGAAGTTTCATGCTGATTAAATCTTGGAAAAATATCTGATTCACTGCTTAAATGGACTGGAATAGAAGTATTTGTTAAAATAGCGAAAAATCCAGTATTAAACAGCATAAAAAAAACCAGAAATATGGAAAATAATTTTAAAGGCTTTTCATAAGATATGTCAATGCCTAAAGATTTGATTATTGATTTAAAAACTATTATACCTCCAATTATACAAAATGGGGATAGAAAGATGAAAGTTATCTGGAATATTCTTGTAATATTAAAAGAACTTTCAAAAATAGGGAAGAAAATACCGGTTATTAAAATTACCATTGCTACAATAGAAAGTGCAAAATATTCTTTATTAACTCTATAAATATTTAAAAAAGCCAGTATTAGACCTGTTAATGTGAAAAAAACAAGCGTAAAATTTAAATATCTCTGGACTGCCACAATCCATGTTTGTGGGTTTCCCACTAAAAATGCCATTACAACAAGTATTATTACGCTTAAAACTGCTGCTAAAAGGTATTTGCTTTTAGACTCTAAAACTGGATCGATCAAACTGTTTAAAAGACCTGATCCTCCTTTTATTTTATTTTTTCTAAATCTTAATGCAGCCAAAAATAGAACTAAAATAAATAAAAAACCTGTTATCAAACCCGAGTTTATGTCCATATTATTAAAAACATCCACTTTAGCAACATTTAAAAGGTCTGTAAATCCTTTAAGAGCCATTCCTCCTGCCAGAAATCCATACCATAAATATGCAAACAACGCAATTGAAGCTATGATAAAAAGATTGATCCTTGACCTTAATATTTTCATTGTAAAGATAAAATCTTCACCTGTAGACTTCATGAACCATTTGTATATATAATAAATGATTAATAATATGAAAGAAGTGATTAAAACAAAAAGGAAGAAATATGTTAATGAATAATGCGAAATCACCAATCCTAAACTAAATATAACCAGTAAAACCATTAAACTTTTATTTCTTTCACTGAAAATCAGCAATAAAAGTAAAATTAAAAATAGCTCTGCAATCATCCCTCTTCCAGCAGAAGGCAGTAACATAAAAAATGAACTGAATGATACAAATAAGAAAGATGCTAAAAACGCTATTTTAGAACTTGTCTGCTCTTTAAACAACTTATAAAGTCCTAAGGGTACTAATGAAAATAAAAAAGGGTAGATTATCTTAAAAACATAAACCAGATCCATACTTGTGAAAATAGAATAAAGTGGTCCAAGTATTACAACGCTTAACATTGCATTATAGGCGTCCGCAAAATTGAAGTCCCAGTAAGAATTATTGAAGGCCATATTAGCCAGAAAATACTCGTTTTGTATATCCCACCCCCATATATATGTTGAAATTAATGTACTTGCATATAGCAGTGAAATGGAGATTATCCAGACTATAAATGGATAAAATTTCTCTGGAATTTTATTAAATCCTGCAAGACTGACTATAACAGCAATCAGTGCAAATAAAAGCATCGAAATCATGTTATTATTGTAAAAATTAACAGAATATGATCCAAATATGGCCAAAAATGGAATTATACAAAGAAACAGAGTTAATGGAGATAATAAATCTTCAGTGTCTATAAAAGAAGGATTATTAAAATCTCTATCTATAATATAGCTTAAAAAAGCCAGAATTATCACATAAAGAGTCATTGCACCAATTAAAGGAATGATGGATAATGGTTTTAAAATTCCAAACAAAGGAAAAATCATGTTCACTAAAAATCCAGTAAGCATGGTACCTGTAATTCCAAGCCCGGCAGCATATAAAACTGATCTAATATTACCTAAATTGTGTAATTTCAGTATTCTCAAGATTAAATAACCTGGAGCGAAAGTAAGATACATAAAACCTGTTAATTGGGTAAAAACAGGGATACTAATGCCATGTAAACTTAATCCACATGTTATTAACAGTAAAATCTGTATTAAAATTATGGATTTAATAAATTGACTGAACTTCCAGTCATTCATTTGAAGAGGATTATTTAACATCATTTTATCAGATATTTTAAATCTTTACAAAAAACAGGTACAATTCGTTTCATTAACTGCAAATCTTATATATTTTTACATCTTTAATACGTTTGTTAATAGAATATAGTTTGAAAATTTAATATTTATAAAACACTGAATTTATATATATAAAAATGAAAAACACACTAAGCCCATGAACCTGACAGTCCCCAATAAATTATGAGATATATTGAATAAATGATAGCTTGTTACGTATTTTAAACAGGTGCAAAGGTGCAGAAAATGAATTTTGACAGAAAAATTTCCTTAATCTTAATAATTATGCTTATAGCTGCAGTTGCAGCCACAATATACATAATTGTCAATCCCAATCCCGGCGAAAAATTCACAGAGTTTTATATATTAGGAACTGATGGTAAGGCAGGAAATTATCCCAGTAATTTAACTGCTGGCCAAACTGGAAACCTTACTGTAGGTATAGTGAATCATGAGCAGTCCACAGTAACCTATAACCTGGTTATTAAACTGAATGATAAACAACTGAAAAATGAAAATATTACAGTTTTAAATAATGAAAAAAAAGAAATTCCATTTTCATTCAGGGCTTCAGCAGGTGCTAATCAGAAGTTAGAGTTTTTACTGTACAAATTACCGGATAATAGTGCAGTATATCGTTCTCTTAATTTAAATGTGAACGTAAAATAAATTAATGAAAATCAGAGAGATCTCAGTTCACCTGGTTAGTAACAACTCTTTATGGCTAAAAAAAGAAATATTTAATTATAAAAAGAATTATAAGTCATAAATTCAGTGCAAAAATAAATAAACCATTATATTATCTGACTAAAAGTTAAAAAACTTAGAGGTAAAAGATGAGAAATAAGAAAGTTGTGGTCACTGGTGGACTTGGATTTATCGGTTCTCACATAGTTGAAAGGCTGAATAATGACAATGAAGTCTTTATTGTAGATGATCAGTCTTCTGGAAAGATAGAAAATATCAAAGACCTCGATTTTACAAAAATAGACACTACCTTAGGTAGTATAACATCTATTAATCTTGAAGAAATATTTGAAGGCGGAGATTATCTTTTCCACCTTGCAGCAGATACCAGCGTTCCCCAAAGTGTTGATAATCCTCTTCACTGTAATGAAGTAAACATAACAGGAACTTTAAGAGTCCTTGAAGCAGCTAAGAATGTTGGAATCAAAAAAGTAGTGTTTTCATCATCATCTGCAGTTTATGGAGAAACAGAATCCTTACCAATTAGCGAGGACACTCCTCTTAATCCTTTATCACCTTATGCAGTTTCAAAAGCTGCTGGAGAACTTTATTGTAATGTATTTTCTGAAATATACGATCTTCCAACTGTGGCGCTTAGATACTTCAACGTTTTTGGGCCAAGACAGGACCCTGATTCGCAATACGCTGCAGTAATTCCCAATTTCATTGAAAAAATGATTAAAAATGAAAGACCAGTGATATATGGGGATGGAGAGCAGACCAGGGATTTTATTTCAGTAAAACAAGTTGTTGAAGCAAATATACTTGCAGCAGAATCTAAAGAGACAGGAGTGTTTAATATTGGTCTTGGGAAGAGCACCAGCGTTAACCAGCTCTTTGAAATGATAAAAGAAATACTGGAGAAAGATATCGAACCTGTATACGAAAAGGAACGTGCTGGGGATATTAAGCATTCAGTTGCAGATATATCTAAGGCTAAATCTTTTGGATTTGATCCTGATGATGATTTTAAGGATGATCTAAAAGAAACTATTGATTGGTTCATTAAAGAGAAGAATTAAATATTATTATGTGTCAATGCAAATAAATCATATAATAGCAAAATAACAATTTTATGGAGAAAATTTGATGAATTGGGAAGACAAAAATGTTTTAATAACAGGTATTGCAGGTTTTGCAGGATCTTACCTGGCAGAAGAACTATTAAATAAAGAAGCGAATGTTTTTGGGTTGGTTAGAGGAAGAGCTGATGGGATAAAATCCAAAAATTTGATAGACCGTGGCATTAATAATGATGTTAATTTAATTGGTGGAGATTTAACTGATATAACATCACTTGCAAATGCTTTAGATAAATCACAACCAGAATTCATATTCCACTTGGCTGCTCAATCATTTGTCCCAAGATCATTTGAAAATTCACTTGAAACACAACAAATAAACTGTATAGGAACTGCAAACCTCTTAGATGCAGTGAAAATAAAAGATATGGATTCAAAAATCATTTTTGCAGGATCCAGCGAAGAATACGGACTTGTAATAGCATCCAAAGAACACTACATGCATGCAAAAAAAGAGTATGGGACAATATTCCCAGAACCTGAAAGCATTCCAGAAGTACCCATAAAAGAAACCAACCCACTACGCCCAATGTCTCCATATGCAGTCTCCAAAGTCTATGGGGATCACTTAATGAGGAACTATTATCATTCTTATGGAGTAAAAACTGTAGTATCACGTGCTTTTAATCATGAAGGGGCTGGAAGAGGACCTATGTTCGTCACATCTGTCATTGTTAACCAAATAATGAAATTGAAATTTGGAGAAGTGGATAAAATTACTATTGGTAACGTAAATGCATTTAGAGATTGGTCACACGTGAAAGACGTTGTAAACGGATACATAACACTTGCAGAAAAAGGTAAAGCAGGTGAAGTCTATAATCAAGGCTCTATGAGAACCAACTCAGTACTAAGCTACATATTACTGGGTTTAGAAGAAGCAGGATGGAACATAGAAAAAATAGAAACCATTAATGGAGAAAAAACAATTAATAATCCTACAGAAACAGACAGAACCCCAATATATGGAATCAATTTCGAAAAAACAAAAGTAGACAGAATGATTCTTGAAGGAGAATTAGAGTATACAATAACGGATAAAGGAATAAATGCAGGAACTGATAAAGGAAAAGTTGTGATAGAATTTAATCCTGACAGATTCAGGCCTGCTGAAGTTCCCATTTTACTTGCTGATACTGAAAAGATTCAAAAAATTGGAGTTAAAACAGAATATAAATTAAATGATATTGTAAAGGATCAATTAAACTATTTCCTAAAAAAGGAGAATAGAATTTAAATAAAATCCAATTTTTCTTTTTATCCAATTATTTATTTATAATACAATATTAAAAATCAAATTATTGGATTTAAAACAAATTTTAAAAAGAGTAAGTTACATTCAATGCTTTTCCTGCAAGCTATTAATTCAAAGTAATATTTTGAATCTTTTAAATAGATATTTTAATTCTAAAATCATCTAATTTTTATCCGCCATTTATATTAGAAGTAATTTAAAATAAAAATAGAATTACTCATTAAAAAGGACCAAAAATATATCTATATTTCATAGAATTCCTTCTAAAAAGAACATTCCCAAATAAATTTATCTAAATATACGTTTGAATTATTTTTTAGACTATAATGATTTTTAAATTCATTTAACACCATTTATAAAAAAAAATAACACTCTAAATAACTTATAATTGAATTAAAAGTTCCATTAAACCCTAAAAAAACCCAACAACAATACATTAAAACTATGAATTGTGCTATTTTCATTAAATAAGTTATAAAATACTTAAATCCGCCAATAACGCAAACAAAGACGAATGCCCCCAGATACCTTAATCCAAAAATCCCTACGGGCGTCTTAAATTGCTAAAGAAGTTTTAATAGTGTCTTTTTTTGCATTAAAAAACGAAATATTTATAAACCATATATTATGATATCAATACCGTCCACTAACTTCAAAAACTTATATTTATGAAGTTAGAGGATGCGGAGGCGATAAAATTACGAAAAAATTATTAGCTGTGCTACTTATATTTAGCATAGTATTTGGTTTAAACTGTATTTACGCCATCAATGAAACGCAAATAGAAAATACAACAAATTTAACCATAGAAAAAACCACAGCCGAGCTAAACGATTCATCAACAAACAGTAACCACACTATAAATTCAACGTCAACAAGTGAAAATACAACAAACAGCTCTAATTCAACAGAAACATCAGATACAGCAGCAGGTGAGGATTCATATACCAATGTCCAAGGTATATGGCTCAGTACCAGTGATGTAGGCAATGTAAATGTAACTGCCTTGGTAAACGCCAATGTTACAGATATATTTGTTAAAGCAAACTTAATTTCAAATCCAACCTATCAGAACATATTAACAACGGTTATACAAAAGTTTACAGGTACCGGAATACGAATCCATGCATGGATTACATGTTTTAAGGATACTAATGGTAATTGGATTAATCCAGCAAATGAAACCCAACGTACATTTTTACTTAGTAAAATTACTGACATTGTAAGCAATTACAACATCGATGGGATCCAGCTTGATTATGTGAGATATCCTGGAACAGCCTACAAACATGACGGAACAGCAGTAATAACATCTTTCGTTAAAGATGTTTACAACACTGTAAAAGGAATAAAAGCTAAAGTAGCCATTTCAGCGGCTGTAATGCCTGAACGTAGCCAGAATGGATATTATTACGGGCAGGATTACGCTAAACTTGCACCTTACCTTGATTTCATTGTTCCAATGATTTACAAAGGAAATTACAAGCAGGATACAGAATGGATTGGTTCAACTGCAAAATGGATAGCTCAAAACTTTGGTGGAAAACCTGTTTTAGCAGGAATTCAGACATACGAATCAGACAACGATATAACAAAGTTACCCGCAGATGAATTACAAAATGACATAAATTCAGCAATTGAAAACGGTGCATCTGGATATGTATTATTCAGATATGGTTTAATAGACAGTGCGTTCTTTACTTCACAAAATGGAACAGCATTCACTATAGATCAAATGCTCACAGCTGCATCATGGGTTAAAAACTATGTGGACACAAACAGAAAACTACCAGATTATGTGACAATTAACGGTGTTAATGTTGGTATGCCTTCATTCCTAAAATTATTAACAACAGCAACTTTAAACATACAAAACAATGATCTAAACTCAGTACTATACTTATACAATTGCATTAAAGGAGCAATGCCAAGAGACGACCTAAACAGTGGGAATATGTCACAGGCAGAGTATTTGAAACTTGCAGGCATGATCAAGTCATTTATGGACAAGAATGGAGTTGCACCAGAATTCTATGAAAACGGTAGTCTAGGACGATTCCTTGGTTACGAGAACATGATCTACATGTACTCAAGCATTTTATCCAGCTACAAAACCAATAACACACTACCAAACGGTATACCTGTAAAACCCTGGAAAATAGTAACATCAGTAAATTTCACGCTCAACGACGTTCTAACAGCTGCATCATGGGTTAAAAACTATGTGGACACAAACAGAAAACTACCAGATTATGTGACAATTAACGGTGTTAATGTTGGTATGCCTTCATTCCTAAAATTATTAACAACAGCAACTTTAAACATACAAAACAATGATCTAAACTCAGTACTATACTTATACAATTGCATTAAAGGAGCAATGCCAAGAGACGACCTAAACAGTGGGAATATGTCACAGGCAGAGTATTTGAAACTTGCAGGCATGATCAAGTCATTTATGGACAAGAATGGAGTTGCACCAGAATTCTATGAAAACGGTAGTCTAGGACGATTCCTTGGTTACGAGAACATGATCTACATGTACTCAAGCATTTTATCCAGCTACAAAACCAATAACACACTACCAAACGGTATACCTGTAAAACCCTGGAAAATAGTAACATCAGTAAATTTCACGCTCAACGACGTTCTAACAGCTGCATCATGGGTTAAAAACTATGTGGACACAAACAGAAAACTACCAGATTATGTGACAATTAACGGTGTTAATGTTGGTATGCCTTCATTCCTAAAATTATTAACAACAGCAACTTTAAACATACAAAACAATGATCTAAACTCAGTACTATACTTATACAATTGCATTAAAGGAGCAATGCCAAGAGACGACCTAAACAGTGGGAATATGTCACAGGCAGAGTATTTGAAACTTGCAGGCATGATCAAGTCATTTATGGACAAGAATGGAGTTGCACCAGAATTCTATGAAAACGGTAGTCTAGGACGATTCCTTGGTTACGAGAACATGATCTACATGTACTCAAGCATTTTATCCAGCTACAAAACCAATAACACACTACCAAACGGTATACCTGTAAAACCCTGGAAAATAGTAACATCAGTAAATTTCACGCTCAACGACGTTCTAACAGCTGCATCATGGGTTAAAAACTATGTGGACACAAACAGAAAACTACCAGATTATGTGACAATTAACGGTGTTAATGTTGGTATGCCTTCATTCCTAAAATTATTAACAACAGCAACTTTAAACATACAAAACAATGATCTAAACTCAGTACTATACTTATACAATTGCATTAAAGGAGCAATGCCAAGAGACGACCTAAACAGTGGGAATATGTCACAGGCAGAGTATTTGAAACTTGCAGGCATGATCAAGTCATTTATGGACAAGAATGGAGTTGCACCAGAATTCTATGAAAACGGTAGTCTAGGACGATTCCTTGGTTACGAGAACATGATCTACATGTACTCAAAGGTATTAGATTATTATAGTCAGAATAACACTTTACCAAGTTCTGTGAAGCTGGACAAATGGATTTACACGTTATTTGACGTGCCCAATGATCTAATCGCCTACACCCAACCATCAAATAACTGTCAGTCAGATAATCCTGCAATCATAGCTCTTGCAAATTCATTAATTGCAAATGCTAATTCAGCCCGGAATGCTGCAGAGAATATTTTTAACTGGGTAAGGGATAAGATAAGCTATTCCTTCTACGCTAACACCAAAAGAGGTGCAGTAAGAACCTTAAATGATAGAACAGGGAACTGTGTAGACCAAACCCATCTTTTAATTGCTCTTTCAAGAGCTGCAGGCATTCCTGCAAAATATATGCACGGGACCTGTACATTTTTTACAAGCGGTAACACCTACGGACATGTGTGGGCTGAAGTTTGGGTAAACGGTCGATGGTACAGTGTAGATACTACAAGTTCCAGAAACACGTTTGGCGTAATAAAAAACTGGAATACAAAAACAGTCGTTATGAAAGGAAAAGGTGAACATGTCTCTTTGCCTTTCTAATGGCTAATATTTCTTTTTTTTCTTTTTTAAGTTCAACACAAATTCAATGTATTAAATAATGATTAAATCTAAAGATATACTTCTTTTAAGACTTCTTTCGTAAAAAGAGATGATTATTTAACAAATGAAGTAATCATGAAAGTTATAGGGCTTTATATGATAAAGGATATCTGGAGAATTAAATGTTTACATCAGACATATTTAAAACTAAATCATCTGGGTTTAATCTTTAGAAAGAAATCTTGATGCTGATTTTGATGGAAACTTTTAATTGCTCATTAGATAGATTTATTTGTAATTAAATTAAATATGAGTACTTCTATAATTTTTATACTTCAATTTGAATATTAAAAGGATGTACATTTTATGAGCACAGTGCGTAGAATAGCAAAAAATACAAGTGTACTTTTCATAGCACAGATAATAAGTTATATTCTGGGTTTTTTCATTACCATGTATACAGCACAATATTTAGGTGCTGAAGGTTTTGGAACAATTTCCCTTGCCCTTTCTCTAACTGGAATTTTTGTTATTTTAGCTGACATGGGCTTAGGATCATTAATGATAAGAGAAATTGCACAGGATAAATCTTTAACAGATAAATACATTTCAAATATTCTTCTGATGAAAATTTTGCTTACATTCTTAATGATCGGAGCTATAGCCTTAACAGTTAACTTAAAAGGAGATAGTGAGTTAGTTAAGATTGTTATTTATCTCATTACTTTATCCACGATTGTTAACGTTTTTAACGGCGTTTTTATCTCTATTTTTCAAGCAAATGAAAAAGTGGAATATTTAGCCATAAATATTATATTAAACAGTGTATTAATGATTACAGGAACTATTATTGGAATTACATATCAACTAAACATTTTATATTTCGCTTCTATTTATATTATTGCTAATATCATTGGCTTAGTTTATTCAATCAATGTATATGTTTGGAAGTTCTCTTTACCCAAAATAGATATTGATTTAAACTTTTGGAAGCCAACATTGTTAGAAGCATGGCCCTTTGGATTTACTGCGCTATTTGCAACCATATATTTCTATATAGATTCAGTAATATTGTCGTTTATGGTTAATAATGAGGTTGTTGGATGGTATAACGCGGCATATAGACTAATTATAGTGTTATTATTTATTCCTACTGTGCTAAATGTGGTTATATTTCCTGTAATGTCTCAGCTTTATAAATCTTCAAAAGATTCTCTTAAGTTTGCATATGAAAAATATTTCCAGTACATGGTAATGATTGGAATTCCAATAGGGGTTGGAGTTACTCTATTAGCAAATAAAATAATTCTGCTGATTTTTGGTGCGGCATATACAAATTCAATTATAGCCCTGCAAATATTAGTATGGGCTGCAGTTATTATTTTTATAAGCGGTGCTTTTGCACGATTGCTTGAAGCATCAAATAAACAATTAACTCTAACTAAAATAACTGCAATTTGTGCGGTTATTAATATTGTTTTAAATTTACTATTAATCCCTAAATTTACTTATATAGCAGCAAGTGCTACAACTGTTTTAACAGAATTGTTAGCTTTTTTAATGGGTATGAAAGTTGTATCTAACATGGGATATGCTCCCTCAAAAAAAGAATATGCCTATATAATCAAGTCAATTTTTGCAAGTTTAATAATGGGAATTTTTATTGTTTATCTAAACCATTTAAACTTGTTTATACTTATAATAATAGGAATTATCGTTTACTTTACAACAATATTCATCATTAAAGGATTCGATGAAGAAGATTTAAATTTGCTAAAGGTACTTTTAGGGAAAACTGAGAGCTAATTCAAAGTTAAATGGTGAAAAAATGAAGATAACATTTCTATTACCTGATACTATTTTAACTGGCGGAGTTAAAATTGTATTTAAGTATGCCAATCGATTAAAAGAAAGAGGTCATGAGGTTTTGATCATTGTTTCTCCACCAAATTCACAACCCACATTTATAAAAAAAATCATTTATAGAATAAGAAAACTTTTAAACTTAAATAATAGTATTCTTGTAGATTGGTTTGATTTGAAAACTCCTCTAATACAAGTACCCACATTTGAAGAAAAATATATTCCTGATTCTGATATTATAGTTGCTACATGGTGGGAAACAGCTAATTATGTTTCTAAATATAAAAAAAGCAAAGGCGAAAAATTTTATTTCATCCAGCATTATGAAGTCTGGGGAGGCCCGAAAGAAGAAGTAAATAAAACATATAAACTGGGTTTACATAACATAGTAATTTCAAGCTGGTTGAAAGAGAAATTAGAGGATATTGGAGCTAATATTGAAGCTTTAATACTTAATGGATTTGATTTCAACGAATTTTATCCAGAAAAAAAAGATAAAAACACAGATACAATCAGAATACTAACTCCTTATCGAACAGATAAATGGAAAGGTGTAAATGATGCTTTAAAGGCATTTGAATTAGTCAAAAAAGATAAAAATGTTCAATTAATCATGTTCGGCCATGAACCATCAGAAAATGAACTTCCTAATTATGTAGAGTTTCATCTATTACCTGTAGGTGATAAACTTAGAAAATTATACAACTCCTGTGATATATTTTTATTTCCAAGTCATTGCGAGGGATTTGGATTACCACCATTTGAAGCAATGGCATGTAAACTTCCAGTAGTAACTACAGATGTTGGTGCTATTAAAGATTGTACGATTCCTGGAAAAACTACTTTAGTTTCCAAACCAGGTGATATTGATTCATTAGCCCAAAACTTGATTAAATTAATAGATAATCCAGATTTAAGGATTAAAATAGCTGAATCTGGTTATGAACATATTAAAAAATTTGATTTTGATAAATCCACTGATAAATTAGAAAATCTTTTTAAAAAGTACTTTGAGGTCAATAATGCATAATAAAAACGTTGCAATAATCATTTTAAACTGGAAAGGATGGGAGGATACTGTTGAATGTCTCGAATCGCTTTACCATATTGACTATCCAAACTATGATGTAATAGTTGTGGATAATGGATCTTCTGATGATTCAGTTAATAAGATAAAAGAATATTGCCAGGGTAAAATAAAATTAGAATCTTCTTTTTTTGAATATGATCCTTTAAATAAACCCATTAAAATCCTTGAACATATAGGGGAAGAATTAAAACCCAAAAATGACAAAGTTGAGTTAATAGAAAACTTACCGTCGAATAAAAAAATTATTTTAATAAAAAACAAAGAAAATTATGGTTTTGCAGAAGGAAATAATATAGGAATAAAATATGCATTGGATGCTTTAAATCCAGATTACATCTTACTTTTAAATAATGATACAGTTGTTGATAAAAAATTCCTTCATGAACTGGTAAATGTTGCAAAAAGTAGTGATGAAATAGGAGCTGTTGGCCCAAAAACATATTTTTATAGTGAAAAAGATATGATACAATGGACTGCCGGAGGTTTTATAAATTCAAAATATTTCAAAGTAGAACCCGTAGGGCATTTGGAAATAGATAATGGCCAGTATGACAGGAATCAGGAATTAGATTTTATTATTGGATCATGTGTGCTATGTAAAAGAGAAATGATAGAAAAAGTGGGTCTACTTAATCTTGACTATTTTATGTATTTTGAAGATGTTGATTGGTCACTAAGAATTTTAAAAAACAATTATAAATGCGTTTATGCCTACAAATCAAAAATATGGCATAAAATGGGCGTATCCAGTAGCAACTGTTTTAAAACCTACTATTTCCATATGAATAGAGTTTACCTTTTTAAAAAGTATTATAAAAGAATTGAATATCTTAAATCATTATTAATGTTTATTCTGGTTATATTTCCGCAGGAAAGCCTTTATTTAGTGCGTCATACTGGTATAAAACATTATCTATGTTATTTAAAAGGAATAATGAAAGGTATTACTAAAAAACCTCCAGAACATATATAATTCAATCTCTAATTCACTAAAAAGTTGGGAAAAAATGAGTAAGATTAAAGTTGATGCAGTAACTGGTGTTAGTATTAAGGGAATGTTTGGTAGAAATAAAGTTTACACTAAAATATCTGAAAAATTATATGATAAAGTCGATTTTAAGGAAGTTCCTTATGTTGGATGTAAATTAAATGTATTCAATAGTCATATTTTATATAATCGGTTTTTTTATCCAAAAATAGCTCAAAAATACATCAGAAATGATTCAGATATTATTCATATCTTTTCTCAGGAAGATACATATCTTTTAAATTCACTCAAAACAGATTCTCCAAAAATTGCTACTTGTTTAGATACTATAGGTCTAATATTAGAAGAATATGGATCTATAGAAAAATCATTTAAACGATACTCTATAAATTCCATGAAAAAAGCAGATAGGATAATAACTATTTCAAATCATACGAAATATGACTTAATTAAAGAAACAAATATATCTCCTGATAAAGTTGAAACTATATATCTCGGCGTTGATGAACAATTTAGAGAATTACCTCAAAAAGAAGTCGAAAATGTAAAAAAAAAGTATAAATTACCTGAAAAATTCATACTTTATGTAGGCTCAGAACAATCAAGAAAAAATCTTCCAGTATTAATTAAAGCATTTAAAAAGCTTTTAGAAACTTTTAATTTACAGAATATCAAATTAGTAAAAGTGGGTAGACCACAAATAAAAGAATCTCAAAGAAAAAAAATATTTAACTTAATAGATAAGTTAAACCTACAAAAACATATAATTTTCATAGAGTATGTACCTGAAGAGGATATTGCCTCTATTTATAACGCTGCAGACATATTTGTATTTCCATCATTTTATGAAGGTTTTGGACTTCCGCCACTGGAGGCAATGGCCTGTGGAACGCCTGTAATAACATCTAATGTCACTTCACTACCTGAAGTTGTTGGTGATGCCGGAATTATGATAAATCCTCATAATATCGATGGCTTAGCCAATAAAATGTATGAATTATTGACGAATGATGGATTGAAGGATGATTTAAGAAAAAAAGGTTTGAACAGAGCCAAATTATTCAGCTGGGATAAAACTGCCCATGAAACATTCAAAATTTATGAGGATATTATAAAATAATTTTGTATATTAAAATCAATCAATTTAGTTTTAATTAGTTAAATAAGGTGTAATATTGATAAATTATAAAGAAAAAGCAAATATAGGATTTCTTTCTTGGATAATTGATAGGAAAAGGACTGGTGTGGATAATTACCTTTATAATTTAATCGAAAACATGATAAAGATGGGAAAATCAGATGAGTTATCTCTAATTCATTATAAAAAAACTGATGATCCTGTATATTCCCAAACAAATGATGTTCTAATTCCAAAAATCCCATTTAAACTTACTAATGCTATTGGATTACCTTATGCAATAAAAAAAGCCAAAATTGATGTGTTACACGTTCCTGCACATTGGCACAGCCAAATTTCGCCATTTTTCTTTAATAATGCTAAAAAAGTTTTAACAGTTCATGATTTAATTCCATTATTATTCCCAGAAACCTATTCAAAAGATACAGTTTTATTATGGAATTCATCATTAAAACTAATAAAAAATAGGGCAGATATTATAATAGCTGTTTCACAAAGTACTAAGAATGATTGTATTAAATATTTGAATGTACCTGAAGAAAAAATAAAAGTAATTCTTGAAGCAGCTGATCCAAAATATAAACCATTAAATGATAAAGATGAAATAAAAAATGAATTAAAAGCAAATTATGGAATTAATTATCCATTTATACTCTTTGTTGGAAGAATTGAAGCACGGAAGAACGTTCCTACCATTATTAAAGCTCTTTATAAACTAAAAAAGAAGGGCATGTCACATAAACTTGTGATTATCGGTGGAAAAGGATGGAAATATAAGGAAGTAATTGAGACTATTGCAAATTTAGAACTTCAAAAAGACGTAATTTTTACAGATTACGTTCCAGATGAAGATCTTGTGAAATTTTACAATGTAGCAGATTTACTGGCTTATCCATCTCTTTATGAAGGTTTTGGACTTCCGCCACTGGAGGCAATGGCCTGTGGAACGCCAGTAGTAACATCTAACACATCATCTTTGCCCGAAGTCGTAGGAAGTGCAGGGATCATGGTGAATCCAAATGAACCAAGTGATTTAGTGGATGCAATATATGAAGTACTGACAAATGATGGATTGAAGGATGATTTAAGAAAAAAAGGCCTGGACAGGGCTAAACTGTTTAGCTGGAGGAAAGCTGCGCATGAAACATGGAAAGTTTATGAAGAAATAGTTTAATCAAATCAATCATTCAAATTAACTTAATTAACAAATATTAGTAAATAATCGAATTAATAATTTAAATAATCAATATCAAAGGAAATACTTTAATCACTATATATAATCATTTAAACAGATATGGAGAGTATCAATGAAATCACTTAAAATTGCAGTTTTTCACAATTTACCGTCCGGAGGAGCAAAAAGAGCATTATATGGGCTTCTCAGCTATTTAAATAGATCAGGGCACATCATTGACATCTTTGTTCCATCAACTGCCAACGAAAATTTTCTACCACTTCAAGAAGTCACTCGAAAAGTTGAAATATTCCCTGTAAAGAAGAGTTTTTGGAGATCTATGATATATTCTAAATTAGAATATGTTCCAGCTATAATAAAACCTATTTCCTTTAGAGATCTTGAAAAAACTGAAAAGGAAATAGCTAATTATATTAATGCTAAGGATTATGATGTTGTACTTAGTGAACAAGATCAGTATACCATGTCCCCGTTTTTTCTAAAGTATATAAAAAAACCAGTTGTTTATTATTGTCAGCAGCCTCAAAGAAATGAAGAAATTTTAGAAAAAATCTCCAAAGATAAAAGAAATAGTAAACTCGAACCAATAATAAAAATAGGCGTTAATTACATTGAAAGTAAAGAATCAAAAATTGATAAACAAAATTCTTCTTTTGCAAAATATACGCTATCAAATTCTTATTTTTCAAGAGAGTCTATTTTAAGAACTTATGGTTTAAATTCATTTGTTTCATATTTGGGAATAGATATAGAATTATTCAAGCCACTTGGGATTGCAAAGGAAGATTTTGTATTATCTGTGGGGACAATTATACCATCAAAAGGTTATGACTTCATTTTAAGATCATTAGGTAAAATTAATTATAAATCACGCCCTAAACTTGTTATAGTATCAAATTTTGGCGATGCTAAGTGGAAATCCTACATTGAAAAAGTCGCATCAGAATATAGCGTCGAACTTGAAATACTGGATTTAATAGATGATGATGAACTCGTAATTCTCTATAATAAAGCTAAATTAATTCTCTATGCTCCATATCTTGAGCCTTTTGGTCTTGTACCATTAGAAGCAATGGGATGTGGCACTCCTGTTGTTGGAGTTAAAGAGGGAGGTGTTAGAGAAACTGTAATTCACAATAAGACAGGCTTACTTACAGAAAGAGACGAAGATTTATTTGCAAATGCCGTTAGTGAACTCCTTTTAAATGATGAAAAAAGAGAAGAATTAGGTCAAAATGCCATAGAAATTGTTAAAAATTTCTGGACAATAGAACATGCTGGAGAAAGACTGTTATGGCATTTAAAACGTGGAATGAATTTGGAATAACTAAGTGAATATTGAGTATTAGAGGATGTAAAAAATGAATAATATGAATCCCAGTATTTCTATTATAATTTTGAACTGGAATGGTTGGGAAGATACAATAGAATGTTTAGAATCACTTTACCAAATAAATTATCCAACTTATAATATTATTGTTGTGGATAATGGATCTTCTGATGAATCAATTAATAAGATAAAAGAGTATTGTGAGGGCAAAATAGTTCCTAACTCTTTATTCTTTAAGTATAATCCTAAAAATAAACCAATTAAATTATTTGAATATTCAAAAAATGAATCAGAATCAATAAAAAACAAAGAGATAACCAGATTATCTTCCAGTGAAAAGCTTGTGCTCATAAAAAATGATATGAATTATGGTTTTGCAGAAGGAAATAATATAGGAATGAAATATGCATTGGAGGCTTTAAATCCAGATTACATCTTACTTTTAAATAATGATACTGTCGTTAATAAAGATTTCTTAGGGCAATTAGTAGAATTAGCTGAAACAAACGAAAAAATTGGTATTGTAGGGCCAAAAATTTACTATTATGACTTTGAGGGTAGAAATGATGTTGTAGCAAATCTTGGAGGTAAAGTAAATTTAAATAAATATCCGGGATATTATGATTTAACAGAGATAAGTAATGTAGAGGATTATAATGATATAATAGAATGTGATTGGGTTTCAGGAGCAGCTATGATGATGAAATCCAGACAAATCCCTATAAAGTTTTTAAATAATGAATTATTTTTTGGAAATGAAGATGTAGATCTTTGTATAAAGCTTAAAGAACAAGGATATAGAGTAGTTAGCGTTTTAAACTCTAATATCTGGCATAAAGAAGGAATATCAAGAAAAAAGAGAAGTTCAGCATTAATTAAGAAAGTTCTTTTGGAAATTGATACTAACTTAAAATTCCTTAAATTTCACAAAAAACACTATTATTCATTTCTACCTATTTATATAATACAAATAATTAAGTTATATTCTGTTATAATCATTAAAAGATTTTTTAAATCTAAATAAGTATTTTAAAAGATTAATTTTGTCTATTAACATAATTAACAGCCGCATTAAATCCTTCAATCATATTTTCATACCTGAATCTTTTCTCAATTAACTTTTTAGCATTTGCACCCATCTTTTTTTCCAGTTCCGGATCATTTAAAACTTTATAAATAGCACTGCAAAGTGAATCAGCGTTTTTTTCAGGCACCACATATCCATTCTTACCATTTTCAATCATGAAGGTTGTTCCAACAGCATCACTTGTAATAACAGGTTTTCCAAAGTACATTGCTTCATTTACAACTAATGGACAGGCATCTGCATAATAAGTGGTTATAGATGGGAGCACAAAAACATTGCTTAATAAATAATAGCTTCCAAGAAGATCATTATCAATATTTCCAGTAAAAATAACATTGCTCAGTTTAAGTTCTCCAGCAAGTGATTCTAATTTTGCTTTTTCTGGACCATCACCGACAATGAGTAAAACCGCACCTTCCATCTTTTTAGAGAGCTTGGCAAAGGCTTTTATTAGATAATCAACGCCTTTAAGATCTATTAAACGTCCCACATATAAAATTACTTTTTTACCGCTTAAATCAAGTTCTTCTTTAATTTTTTCCTTATTTTCCAGATCATCTGAACCTGATTCAATGTTACTTACATTGGGCATTATAAAAATTTTATTTTCATCTACTCCAAGTTTTGTGAAAAATTCTCTGTGTTTAAAGCCAGGTACAAGTATAGCATCCACATTTCTACTGATAAAACCTGCAAAACCCTTTACAAAAGATCTTTTAAGGGATTTAACATTCCAATCCCAGTCTTCTCTCCATAAAATAAAAGACTTCCGCCTTAATTTTACAATAACAAAATAAAAAAGCGTTTCTATTAGGTCTGTGGGAGTGTCCCAGCTCCCCCCGACAAACACGTCGTAATCGCCTAATGTTTCTCTTATCGCACCAAATGCTATTCCAAAATAATTTTTTGAAACTTCATAATTTACTCCTTCAAGTCCCTCGACTGATAAATCTGTGTCATAAGTCTTATTATACCCTTTAACATTGGTGAAAAGAAATTTAACATCATACAACTCGCTTAATTTCTTGAAAAATGGTTTTCTGTACCACATTGCAGTATGATGTGCAAAGAGAATTCGTGGTTTTTTGAGATTACCACTGTCTAAAACCATATCTGGCTTCCTCCACTGTCATAAATCCTTTCTTTTCTTATAAAAAGGTGCTTATAGTTGTTTAAATCCAAGATTAAAATATCATCGTAAATTTGATAAATCTGTTTTTTATCAATGTTTACCTTTCCCAAATAGATATATCCCGAACTAACTGTTTTATTGTAAATAAAAAATGACGAATTTGCATTTTTAGGTCTAAAATCAGCAATATTAAATCTAGAACCTATTCTTTCATCTGAATAAATACTTAAATTATTTATTCTATTCTCCTTTAGCCAGTATACTCCAGCCAGCTCACTTTGATAAATAAATGTCTCCCCTCTTATTATTCCGTCTTTATCATAGGTTGCAGAATATGGCATTCCATAAAAATGATATTGGAGATAGGTGGTACATGAAAATAAGAATATTAGTAGAATAAGAATAATTGCAACACTCCATTTAGGCTTTTTGATTAATTTAGCAATTGCAATTGCACCTATTATAAAAACCGGGGCTAAAAATATGATGAGCTGGAAAAATAGCCTGGCAACATCATATGCAACCGAAATATAAGGTAAAACAACAAATGAAACCATTAAAGCAATGGATAATACTACTCCCACTAAAAATTCAGCACCGAATTTAGTCAGATAATGCTTAAAGTGTCTGCCAATAGCTAAAAGACCAATTAATATTGTTGCAAAAGTTAAATTATGAGCTATAACACTTATGGTGTTTGGAACTGACTTAAGCTTAATTCCAAGTATCCCCAAAACATAATCTCCTCTTGAATCTGCAAAAGCTGATGCTGGTGTTGAGGCATCACCTAAACCAGCTGCTGTGGCTGCAACAGTAGTTTGAACTACCTGAGTACCTGAAGCAAACTGAACTTTTGCAAATAAAATGTACCATAAACCAATAAATGCCAGTGAAATCAAAATCAGGTCAAAATTTGTAAAAACGATTTTTCTCTTCCTTATCAAACTGGTTAAGAATGGAACAAGCAGAATGGTTGCCATGATGATAAAAGCTACGTATGCAGTTGTGTAGTGAGATACAACAAGTGAAAATAAAAATATTAAAAACATGACCTTCTGGAATTGTTTGTTAATATCAGTACTGAAAATAACCATTAATGCTAAAAAGAAGAAGAGAACTGCAACTTCCTGCCTTATAGCTCCTAATAAATTCATGAAAAAGAGCTGGAATACAAAAAGTAAGGATGCAAAAAAAGCATATTGTTCATCCAAATAATTTTTAGCCACAATATAAATTATTAATGGAATAAATGAACCTATTACTGCAAAATATATTTTAAAAACATATTCTGCATTTAAGGAGGATAATACAGTATATATAGCAGGGAGTATTGTAATGCTTAAGCAGGCATTATAGGGATTAAAGTAATCCATAATATTCCAGTGGAAATTTGCAAGTGTTAATTTTAAGCAGTAAAGTTCGTTGTGGACATCTCTACCAATAATATGCTGTGAAGTCAGTCCGTATATTAAAAGTAAACCCAGACCTATTGTCCATAAAGAAAAGGGATATGTAGCAGGATGCACCTTTTCTTTGAATAATGCCAGCACGATGATATAAACTGGAATTAACATTAACATCGAAAGTAAAATAATGTTATTTTCTGAAGTATTCATTAGGTAAGTGCCTAATATGGCCATAAATGGGAATATAGCAGGAAATATTAAGATTGAAGTTAATTTACCATTTAAATTAGCATTAAAATTTAAGAAATCTTTAAGATAGAAGTTTTCTTTATTTCTCCAGTAAGCAATAACTGCCATAATTATCAAAAGTATGTTGAATAAAATTAACAGCGGAGCAAGAGATAGTGGTTTTAATAGAAGAGGATAAAGACTATTTAAAAGCAGCCCTGTAAAAGTTATAAATGAAATACTCAGCCCAATTAGAAGCACCACTTTTTTAAGAAAATTAAGCTTATTTAATTTGAAAATATGTAAAATCAATATTCCTGGAACAGTTGTAAAGTAGATAAAAACTGAGAGTTCTCGAAATACAGGGATATCAAGTAATACGATAATATCTGTTATAAAAAGCAGCACAATTAAAAATGAAATCCACTTCTTCATTCCCCAATTCATTATTTCACTGAACATTAACTGTCCCCTCTCTGCTTATAATTGCCTGAAATTTTCAATGATCTAACTGATTTTCAATTCGTAAATAATATTATTACAGTAATTCTTTATAAACCTTTTCTGTCATTTTAGCAATTCCTGACCATGTATATTTGTCTTCTACAAGTTTTCTTCCTCTTAATCCCATGCTTGCAGCATTTTCATCATTTAACACTTTGATAATTGCGCCTGCAAGTTCATCAACATCCATCGGTGGAACAATTATTCCAGATTTACTTTTTTTCACATCAGACGCTACTCCAACAATTTCTGTACTTATAACTGGTGTTTCGCATGCCAGAGCCTCAAGAGCAACAATACCAAAACCTTCCTGCTTTGAAGAGATTGAAGGCAGCACAAAAACACTTGATCTACTATAATATTCAGCAATTTTTTCATCTGGAATGAATCCATGGAATTCAACGTTTTCATTTAAACCCATATCATTAGCCATATTGCTGTAATAATCCAAAAGCACTCCTTTTCCACCAATTATCAACTTTACATCAGGAATTACTTTTTTTACCTGTTTTAGTGCTTTTAAAAGATAATCCAGACCTTTATATTTATGAAATTCATCTAAAAGGCTCAGGAAAAATATTGTATTTTTATTTTTATCCACATCAACTGGTTTAAATTTTTCCACATCAACTCCATTTGGGATAACATCTATTTTATCTTTATGTTTTTCAAGATATGGTGATGACTGTAGATAGTTTAGTTGTGTAATTATTATCCTATCTGCATTATTTAAAAGCGATTTTAAAGCTGTAGAGTTGTAAAAACTTGCTATATGACTTGCAATGCCATCACCAATAATATCATTGTGATAAGTAATTACTAATGGCTTTTTTTTTAATTTTGAAACTATATTGCTCCAATCAGCACTCCACGGGGTTGGAATATGGGTGTGGATAATATCAAATTCCTCCTTTAAAAGTGTTAAGGGCATTCCCGGAGTTATGTTGGTATTAGCAATTTTACCAAAATAAAAGAGTCTTTTTACTTTAATACCATCAATTATTTCCTCTTTTTTTGTATATGGCTCATTAGCACAAATAACAGTGACTTGATGTCCCAATTTAACCATTTCCCTGGCAGAATAATAAACATAATTTTCTACACCGCCAATAAAAGGATAAAATCTAACAGGTGTTTGAACAATCTTCATTTTCACTCACTTTTGGTAAATATGTTTAAAATTAATAATTAATTGTTATGAAAGTTTTTATGGGAAAATTAATCATGTATATCCCTATAAATCTTCTCGAGGGAATCAACAATTTTGTTCCAATCGTATTTTCTGGACATTTCAATGCATTCACTTTCCATTTTACCTTTATTTTCCATGGATTTCATTATCTTCTCTGAAATATCCTCTTTAGATAATTCAGCTATAAATCCATTTTTAGTATTTACTATTAGGTCACATGCAGCATTCATCTTATGATTTACAACAACAACTGGCAACCCGCAGGCATTAGCTTCAATTACTACAATTCCAAAGCCTTCTCTTGTTGATGGAAGCACGAAAACTTTGGATGATTTCATATATGAAATTAAATCATGGTAATCATCCATAAATCCTTTAAAAATTACATTATTTTGGATGTTCAACTTGTTTGCAAGTTTTTCAAGCTTTAGCCTTTCTGTACCGTCTCCAATAATCAAACATTTAATATCTGGAATTTTTTCTTTTGTTAAATATACAGATCTGATTAACAAATCGACATTTTTTTCCTTAATTAACCTTCCTGCAAATATTACATCTGATTTTTCAGTTGAAGGCATTATTCCACTTATATAATCAAAATCAATCCCATTTGGAATTACAACAGATTTTTCAGATGTTTTTATCTTTTTAAGATTCTTCTTAGTTTTTTTGGAAACAGATATGATATTATTTGAAAGGTGAACCATTATTTTTTCAACCAGTTTCCCCAAAATCCCTGCTTTTCCCAGATATTCATACCAGTAATCATTCCATACTTCATGTAAGGTAATCACCAGTTTTGACTTTCCAAAAACAGTATGTATCTTTGCAGTAAAGCATGAAAAAAAGGGAAATCCCTGGCAATCAACTATGTCATATCTTTCACCCATTAACCTTGGAAACAGCTTCAGCGAAAATAACAGGGCTTCTTTTATAGATCTACGCTCTTCATTATAGAGGTCCATGGGTTTGCAGACTCCATGGAGTTTAATACCATCCAGTTCCATGTCTTTTTGCCCCTCTTCAGGCCACCACCAGCCAATGCCATACCAGTGGACATCATGCCCTTTTTGAGCAAGCCTTTTTGCAAGTTCGTAAACCCTTTTTTCTGCTCCCCCAGTTATAAATGGATAAACAGCATCATAAATAAAGGCAATTTTCATCATGAACCTCAAAATTAATTTGAATCATTAGCCCTATTTAAAAGCAGCAGGCTCAAGAACATGCTTGAAAAAATTGTCTGAATTCCAAGGATGGAAAATATCAATGCAACTACAACAAACTGGATCTGTGAAAGACTTCCAAATCCTACAGCACTCCAGCTAAAGAGAACTTTAAGACCTACAATTACTCCCGCAGCTAAAAAGATTAATCCCAAAAACAATTCTCTTCCAAGTGAATGATAGTTCATAATCTTATTTATAGTTCCAGAAGTTTCTGTAATTCCATAAACTGCTCCAAATGCTCCAAACTGAATCCATGCTAAAAGCATTTGATATCCAATTATAAACAGCAGACTGCCCAGTATTAAAGAATGCATTCCATACTGTTGTAAAATTACCCCTATAAAAAATATTATCCCCATGAACAGAACTACAATACCGGGCACTAAAAGGAAAGGTGTTGGCCTGTAAAGCATCATGAATCTTAGATGTCTCCAGCCGTCTGAAAAAGAGCTGAGTTTTGATTCACCTTCTCTTGGATAATAACTGATTGGAATTTCAGCAATTTTAACGTTTTTCCTGGCTGCTTCTATAACCATTTCTGAAGCAAACTCCATTCCAGGACTCTTAAGGCCTAATGAGTTAAGAGTATCTTTTTTAATAGCTCTCATTCCACAATGAGAGTCAGAAATCCCTGCCTTAAATAGAACATTTAATAGCCATGTAAGAAATGGATTACCAATATATCTATGTAAAGCAGACATAGCGCCCTTTTTTATATCTCCCTTAAGCCTGGAACCCATTACAAAATCAGCTTCCCCCTTTAAAATAGGTTGAATGAATTCATATGTCATTTGGAAAGGATATGTGCCATCAGCATCACCCATTACAACTATATCTCCTTTCGCTTCACTGAATCCTTTTAAATAAGCGTTTCCGTATCCTCTTTTTTTTCCAAGTACCACTCTTGCCCCTGCTTCACCTGCTTCCTGGGCGGTGTTATCTGTTGATGCGTTATTTACAACAATTATTTCAACATCAAGTCCATTTTTTTTTAATTTTTCGACTGGAACTGATTTAACAGTCTTTCCAACAATTCCTTCTTCGTTTAAGGCAGGGATAACAATTGAAATCATCATAAGATCACTGTTTACTATTTTTAATGGTTTATCTATTTTTCAATTTGACAACTTATATATTTATTCTAAAAAAGGAGATAGGTTAAAAAAAATAACTTAATTGGTCTATTTCAAAATATTGGCCAGATATTCTATTAATTCATCCCTAACATCACTGTGCTCAAGAGCAATTTCAATGGAACTTTTAAGCCAGTCCACTGTATTTCCAATATCGTGGATTTTGCCTTTGAATATGCAGCCGTAACTTTCATCAAAAAGTCTTAAAGCATCTGTAAGCTGTATTTCACCACCAACACCGGGCGGAACTTCATTAATATAATCAAATATTTCTGGGGCCAGTAAATATCTCCCTATAATTCCTAAATTCGATGGGGCATCTTCTAATTTAGGTTTTTCTACCAGATCTTCAATTTTATAGAGGGAATCACCTATTTTTGTACCATTAATAATACCATATCTTTCCACTTTTTCATCAGGAACTTCTTCTATGGCAATTACTGTGGATTCATACCTGTTATAAACATCTATAAGCTGTTTGGTGCATGGAATTTCAGACTGAGCTATGGTATCACCAAGCAGAACGGCAAATGGTTCGCCATCAATATGCTTTTTGGCATATGATATCGCATTTCCAAGCCCCTTTTGTTTTTTCTGTCTTACATAGTAAATATCTGCCATTTCTGAAATTGATTCTATTTCATTAAGATAATCAGTTTTTCCACAATTTTGAAGGAAATATTCCAGTTCAAAAGCCCTATCAAAGTGATCCTCTATAGAACGTTTCCCTTTTCCTGTTATTATTAAAATATCGTCAATTCCAGAAGATACAGCTTCTTCTACCACGTACTGTATTGTTGGTTTGTTAAAAACTGGTAGCATTTCCTTTGGTTGTGCTTTTGTGGCTGGTAAAAACCTTGTACCAAGTCCAGCAGCAGGTATCACCGCTTTCATAAATTTTCACCTGTAGATTACATGTTAAAAGTTTAATTTAAGATTATGCATAATGTACATTCATCTAAATACCTTATAAACCTTTTTGAATTTTTAATTGCTTTATCAATTTAATACTAAGATATTATTTTATCTTTCATAGAATATATTTTTAAACCTTTTACATTTCCTCCGGTTATATCTTCATATTTCAGGAGAAAATCATGGTTATTGGAATCACCCCAGACAATATAATAGTCAATATCATATTTTTTTAATTCTTCCTGTAATTTAGTACTATCTATTTCTTTTCTTGTCTGTCCTGAATAATTTGTTCCTAAATAGTAAGATAAATAAAGCGTTTTTTTATCATTATCATTTGTTGCTATATTTCCGTTAAAATAGGCTTTAGCAATATTTATATAAACAATATCCTCAGGATTAATCTGATATTGGTAATATGGGAGTAAAAAAAATCCAGATAGTGTAAATATAATTAATGCAATAATTAAACTTAAATCCACATTTAAAAAATATCCCTTATTCAAAAACTGTTTTTATACATTTCATCAACCGTTTAAAAATAATATTAAAACCTGCAAAACTGAAGTTTTACATGATTAAAAAGGTGAATGCGATTTTTTCCAGAAATGTATCTTTGATGAATCTTTTATTCTTGCACTTTTTTCATTTCTTTAAGTCCTTCAAGAGTATTTAACATTTTCATTTTAAGGTCTTTCTTAGCTTTTTCAACAGATAACGAAGAATCCTTTGGCCTTTTAGCTTTTTGAACAAATTCGCTGCTTTCTATTGGATTTATAAGATTTTTATCAAGATCGAAGACTTCTGCAATGTTTTTTGCAAAATTAAACCTGCTGATCCTCTCATCACCTGCAATGTGGTATATTCCTTTTCTATCTTTTTCAAATATCTTAATCATAGCCTCTGCAGCATTATCTGCAAATGTGGGGGAGTTATACTGATCTGTAACCACGTTTATTTCATTTTTTGATTTCAGCTCATTAATAACCCATGTTACAAAGTTTGGCCGCCTGTGCCACCCATACAAAACACTTACCCGAGCTATAGCATAATTCAGCCTGGAATTTTGGACAGCTTCTTCTCCTTGAAGTTTGGTTAAAGCATAATAGCCCAGAGGATTTGTTTTATCATCTTCATCATACAGTCCTTTTTTTCCGTCAAAAACAAAATCCGTGGAAACGTATATTAACTTACAATCAATTTTTTCGCACGCTTTAACGATATTTTCTGTTCCTTTCACGTTTATTTCATATGCTTCATTTTGATGGTCTTCACAGTAATCCACGTTTGTAAGTGCAGCTGAATGAATAACCAGATCTGGATTAATTGATTCAATTTTAGCTAAAACGTCACTATGGTCAGTGATATCTAATGAAATGCAATTATTTTCAGGATTCCTGTTAAAAGTTTTAATTACATCATATTTTTCAAAAGAATCTTTATTAAATTTACTTCCAAGTAAGCCGCTTCCACCTGTAACAAATATAAGTTTTTTAGAATTACTTTCTCCTTCCATTTTATCATCCTGAATTACTAAAATGTTATTTTAATAGAATAAATACATTTTTACTATTGGAATTTGAAATTTTTGCAGTTAACAATCATTATCGTGAAATTGAAAGTGAATCGCTTAAATATTCTAAAAACTCTGATCTGGAAATATTAAAAATTTTAAGGGTTTTTCGCTGACTTTTAATACCTGAAATTATCTTTACATCCTTTTTTGTAAGTTTTTCAAATTCATTGATTATTTCTTTGTTTGCCTTCCCTCTAAGTGGTGGAGATTTTATTCTTATTTCGATTCTATCTCTCCACTCATCATATCCGGTTATTTCAAATTTATTTGACCTGGTAGAAACTTCAATATCAACTAAAATTCCATCATCAACTTCTTTTATAGCTTTCAAAAAATCACTTTAATATACTTTTTTTATTTGTAATGATTAATTTAATATGATGTAACCTACAAAATATTATTTTAATTGAAATTATTATGGTGGTAAAATGGCGTGTGAGAAAGGTGAAAGATACAAATGCGAAGAATGTGGAATGATAGTAATCGTTGAAGAACCATGTGGCTGTGATGAATGTGCAATAATTTGCTGTCAACAACCCATGAAAAAAGAAGATTAATCTAAAGTTAAATTTAATTTTATAGAATTATTTGTATTCAATTTTTAATTTTAAGTGTGAAAACCGTGTGCATTAAATGAAAACATTTAAATATGCAGACAGAAAAAGTATGGTATGTTCTATTGTTAACTCAATATTAAACAGCAGGGATGGTCGAGCGGTCAAAGGCGCTAGGTTGAGGGCCTAGTGGGTGAGTCCCTTCGCGGGTTCGAATCCCGTTCCCTGCACTCCCCCTTTTTTAGAAAAGTCGAATCCAGATTATAATCTATTCATTATTAATTTAAACCTCTATAAAAATATCATTTTTAAAGGTTATTTATGTTTAAAAATCTAAAAAGCTACATAAAATTAAAATTAGCCTAATAATATTCATTTTTAAAACATTTATGACATCTATAAATGTGTTTATATCGAATATCTCCATCAGGGTTTTCTTCAAGCTCTGTATCTTCATGTTCCATTGGTTCAAAGCAATCAGAGCATATTCTGTTATTTAAACATCCTGTTTCAAAAAAATGATCTTCAGTTATTATATTATCCTTTTTCAGCTCTTTCAATATTTCTAAGAGTGTTTCTTCATCAATGCCAAGTATATCCTCTATTTCGCACAGGTAATAGTGATCGCCGTTATCCTCAATGAATGACTTTACTTTTTCATAAACAGAATCCAAATTCTCACCTGTTAAATATTTTAGTTAAAAATACAGCTAAAAATGCTCCAACTACAGCTCCTATTAATGCTCCATCTAAACTCATGAAATCACCTATTTATTACTTTGAATTATTACATTCATTCAACAATTATTTTAACTTTCAATTCTTTCCCCTCTTTTAAATCATCGATAAGTTCTTTTTTAAGATCAACTGCTGCCTTATCTGACTTTATCATCAAAGTACGGCTGCATTTAAACTCACTTTTTCTGCAGACCATATCTGTGGGATGATCCAGTGTTAATTCAGGATGTCCATACCCTGTAATTTCATCAAAAGCATTATCTGTTTCAAGCTGAACTTTAATAACATTATTTTCATTTTTCACTGCTTCAAGAAGCTCTGGCGGAAAATCTTCAAGCTTAACCTTGGAAGAAACTCCTATAATGCAGTCAGCTTTTATTCCAATTTCTTTATCCATTGTTACTTCAAGTGTAGATTTATGGGTGGATGTGACATTAGGATGTCCTTTAGCATGAAAAACATATTCCAATCTTATCTCCTCAAAAATTATTCTTATCTGTTACCATACATCTTCTCATAATATTCTGTGTATTCTCCGCTTTTTATCCGTTCCCACCATTTTCTATTATCCAGGTACCATTCAATGGTTTTAGATATACCAGTTTCAAATGTGTACTCTGCTTTCCATCCAAGCTCTTTTTGTATTTTGGTGGAATCTATGGCATATCTCCTATCATGTCCTGGCCGGTCTTCAACGTATTTAATAAGAGATTCATCCTTTCCTAAATACTTAAGAATCAATTTTACAATCTCAATATTGGATTTTTCATTATTTCCACCAATATTATAAATTTCCCCTATTTTCCCCTTTTGAAGAACCAGATCTATGGCAGTGCAGTGATCATAGACGTGTAGCCAGTCCCTTACGTTCATCCCATCACCATACACTGGAAGCAGCTTATTTTCAAGGGCGTTTGATATCATTAAAGGAATTAGCTTTTCTGGAAATTGATATGGGCCATAGTTATTGGAGCATCGGGTAATATTCACCGGTAAATTAAAAGTTTTATGGTATGCCCTGACCATTAAATCAGCCCCAGCTTTACTTGCAGAATAGGGACTATTAGGAGCTAATGGAGTATCTTCTCTAAAATAACCAGTTTTACCAAGTGAACCATAAACTTCGTCAGTAGAAATCTGTAAAAACTTTTTAATATTATATTTTTTTGCTGCTTCTAAAAGAACCTGTGTTCCAAGAATGTTTGATTTAATAAATATTTCTGGATCTTCAATGCTTCGATCTACATGTGATTCTGCAGCAAAATTTATAATATAATCAATATCTGATGCAGTTTTATAAATCAATTCTTTATGAGTTATATTTCCTTTAATAAATGTGTAATTTGGATTATCTTCTATTTCCCTCAAATTTTCAAGATTTCCACAATAAGTGAGAGCATCTAAATTTACAATTTCATAATCAGGGTATTTATCCAGCATATACCTTACAAAATTGCTTCCTATAAATCCTGCTCCTCCAGTAATTAATATTTTTACCATTATTTTCCCTCTAAGTTAAATCTGAATTTTAAAAGCATGTTTCGGTTTCTTTAAGCGTCTTCCACTTTCTGTCTTTTTCTGATAAGATAACTCTGTTAATGTCATCAACAGGCCATTTGATACCAATATCTGGATCGCTCCAGAGAATTCCGCCTTCATCTTCACTATCATAAAAGTCTGTGCATTTATAGATAAACTCAGCTTCATCAGATAGTACTAAAAAGCCGTGGGCGAATCCTTCAGGCACATAAAACTGTTTTTTATTTTCCTTTGAAAGAATTACTCCTTCCCATTTTCCATAGGTGGGTGAATCCTTCCTTAAATCCACTGCCACATCAAAGACTTTCCCTTTAATAACTCTGACTAATTTACCCTGAGGCTTTGTGTATTGAAAATGAAGCCCTCTTAAAACCCCTTTTTTAGATTTAGATTGATTATCCTGAACAAAACTAAAATCAAGCCCTGCTTTTTTAAATTCTTCTTTATGGTATGTTTCCATAAAATAACCGCGCTCATCCCCAAATACAGTAGGTTCTATGATATAAACCCCTTCAATTGATGTTTCCATGAATTTGAATTTGCCCATAAAGATTCTCCTCTACAATTTAACTGCAAATTTGCAATAATCATCGTTTTGAATAAGATCAGTAAGATATTTACTGTAATCAGTTTTTTCAAGGCTTCTTGCTAATTTTAAAACACTTTTAGCATCTATCCAGCCGTTATTATATGCAATTTCCTCTAAACATGCTATATAAAAGCCCTGTCGTTTCTGTATGGCCTCAACAAAATTACTGGCTTCTAAAAGCCCGATATGAGTTCCTGTATCAAGCCACGCCATCCCTCGACCCAGCAATTCCACTTTCAGCTTTTTTTCCTTTAAATAAGCTTCATTTATAGATGTAATTTCAATTTCACCCCGATTTGATGGCTTTACATTTTTAGCTATTTCAATCACCTTATTATCATAAAAATAAAGCCCTGGAATAACATAATTTGATTTGGGGTGCTCTGGTTTTTCCTCAAGTGAGAGTACGTTGCCTTCACTGTCAAATTCCACCACTCCAAAGGCTTCTGGATCTTTAACAAAGTATCCAAAAATAACAGCACCTTCTTTTAGTGATGCAGCCCTTTTTAATATTTCACTGAACCTGTGACCATGGAATACATTATCTCCAAGTACTAAAGCTACATTATCATCCCCAATGAACTCTTCTCCCACAATAAAAGCATCAGCCAGTCCTCTTGGCGTATCCTGAACAGCATACGAAAATTTAACCCCTAAATCACTTCCGTCTCCAAGCAGTTCTTCATATGAGGGTAAATCTCTTGGAGTTGAAATAATTAATATTTCCCTTATTCCTGCAAGCATTAGAACTGATAAAGGATAATATATCATTGGTTTATCATAAATGGGGAGCAACTGTTTTGAAACAGCTTTTGTAATCGGGTAGAGTCTTGTACCGGATCCTCCTGCAAGTACTATTCCTTTCATTTAAATCCTCTTATTAATTGTTGTTTATACTAAAGGCACAACTATCATTTAAATTTATTCTTATAATTAACGAAACTTTAAAATCATGGAATTAAGGACTTAACAGAATTTTTTACGCTCCCAGAGAATAATTAACTGAGCAGAATTTAATGTTTCATTAATTACAGTTTAAAGGTATATATAAATTAGCAGTATTAATTATTATGGCAACATACTGTCTTATCATAGAATTAAAAAAAGATTCAGTAATTTCTGTAGGAAAACTTGGCAGATTAAACTTTCAGAGGGGTTATTATATTTACGTAGGATCAGCACTAAATTCTATCGATGCAAGGATTAAAAGGCACTTAAAATCTGAAAAAAAGTTATTCTGGCATGTGGATTACCTTTTAAATTCCCCAAATGCATCTATAAAAGGTGTTGTACTTGAGCAAAGTCCTGATAAATGGGAATGTGTAGTTGCAGATGAAATTTCAAAAAAGGGAATTTCGCTTGACAAATTCGGCTGTTCAGATTGTAAATGTGATTCTCATCTTTTTTATTTTGAAAGCTATGATAAAGCAGAAAAACATGCTTTAAGTGCTTTTAATAAATTTGAATTAAATTCTGAGAATTTTAAGGGATAACAAATATACATTTCAGATGATAGGTAAATTACATTGACATGCAATGAAATCTGTTACAAAATTCGTTGGCATACGTGTACCTTTAGTAGGGATCGTTACATCTGGGTTTAATTCAAAGGAGAAACTACAGAAGCTTGTTGGGTGGTGATCTGTGGAGGGGATTAAATATATATAAAAGCATAACAATCGTTATATAATTGGAAAAAGGATAAAAAAATAAAACACAGAATATATCTGAATTAACGAATGAAATCACGAAAATATAACTGAATTGATGGATAATGGTTCATTCAAAAAGTGATAAACTTGTAATTTATAGATAGGAGGATTTTTATGAAAAAAAAGTTAGCTTTGATTTTAGTTTTGCTCATTGCAGCAGCAATAGGATATGGAGCCTATAGCTATTATACAGCTCCAAAAGAAACAATCGTTATTGGACATCTGCCAAGTGATCATCATGCTGCCCTGTTTGTGGCAGAGAAAAAGGGCATGTTTGATAGAGAGGGTATAAAAATTGAGATGGTTGAATTTAAGGCCGGTCCAGAACTTGTTAAAGCAGCAGGAACCGGTGCGATAGATATTGGATATGTTGGGGTGCCACCTGCAATCATGGCAATAGACAGAAAAATACCTGTAAAAATAGTTGCCTCTGCACAATCAGAAGGTTCTGGAATTGTGGTTGGGAAAAACACCAATATAAAGAACATAGAAGATCTTAGAGGAAAGACCATAGCCATACCCATGCTTGGAAGTATACAGGATGTCCTTCTAAAAGACGCATTAGCAAAAAACAATATTAGTCCTGAGGAGGTTAACATAATAGAATTAGAAGTGCCCCTCATGCCAAAAGCCCTACAGGCAGGAGAGATCGATGGTTTCATTGCATGGGAGCCCTATGTATCGACAGCTAAACTTGAAGGACATGGTGATGTGTTGATGTACTCTGGAGAAATCTGGAAAGATCATCCCTGCTGTGTTGTAATTGCAACAGATGATTTCAAAAAAAACAGCCCTGATGCCTTAAAAAAATTCTTGAAAGTCCATGCTGAGGCAACAGATTACGTAAATACCCACAAGGACGAAGCAGCTACTATCCAATCTGAAAAACTTGGAACAGATGTAAATGTTGAAAAAGAAGCGCTAAAGCGCATGAAATTCGAGGCCATACCAACAGATGAGTTTATAGAGAATGTGCTGAAGTTTGTTCAAATCCAAAGGCAGCTTGGATACGTAAAAAATGAGCATACAAAAGAAAACATCTTCGATTTGGGGTATCTTCCAACCCCATAATAAGAAACCTTTATGAGGGCCTTCATTCAAAGATTGATCAACCTATTAAGAAGATTATGAAGGGTTGATCAACAACCCATTTTTTTATTTAGTTTTTGGAGGAGGATGCTTGAGAAAAGTCATAATATCACTTGCTGTACCAGTTACTATAATAATACTATGGTCATTTTTAACTTTCCTGAATTTTGTACCTTCTTACATCCTTCCAACACCATATGAGGTCTTAACATCATTTTTTGAGCTTCTTGTAAGTGGTGAACTGTTTATTGACATGGTTAGCACAATAATAAGAATCATAGTTGGTTTTCTCATAGCTGCTGCAGTTGCAATACCTATAGGAATTGGAATAGGATGGTCAAAGGAAATTGAAACTCTTTTAAATTCTGTAATTCAAATTTTACGTCCCATACCTCCTCTTGCATGGATACCCTTTGCTCTGCTCTGGTTTGGATTGGGGCTTCAATCAGAAGTTTTTATCATATTCATCGGCGCATTTTTTCCTATACTGCTCAACACAATAGATGGTGTGAAGGGAGTTGAAAAGGTATTTATAGAGGCCGCATATACTCTTGGAGCCAGTGAACGTCAGCTTTTAAGTAATGTAGTATTACCTGCATCATTACCCGGCATATTCACCGGCTTGAGGATTGGAATTGGAATTGGATTTATGAGTTCTATAGCTGCCGAAATGATAGCTGCAAAGTCTGGTTTAGGTTATCTTATCATGAAAGCTATGCGCCTTATTGACACCGGAGACGTCATTGTAGGCATGCTTACAATCGGAGTAATAGGATTTGTAATTAACCTCCTCTTCAAAAAAGCAGAGGATCGATACATTTTATGGAGAGGAAAATATGTCTAAGATAACCATAAAAAATGTTTCAAAAAGATTTGTAAGTAAAGAAAAGGCCATCAAAGCCCTTGATACTATTAACTTAGAGGTGGAAGAAGGTGAGTTTCTTTGTATTGTTGGGCCGTCTGGTTGTGGAAAGACCACACTGCTTCGAATAATCGCCGGCTTAGATAAACCAACTACAGGAGAAATATCCATAGATGGAAGAGTTATAGAAGGTCCAGGGTATGACCGTGGACTTGTATTTCAGCAATATTCTCTTTTTCCATGGAGAAGTGTGATTGAAAACGTTGCCTTTGGGTTGGAGATGAAGGGGCTTTCTGAAGATAAAAGATATGAAATTGCAGAGGAATATTTAAAGCTTGTTGGACTTGAGGGATTCAAAGATTGTTCTCCTTATGAGCTATCTGGAGGGATGAAACAGAGAGTTGCAATAGTAAGAGCTTTAGCAAACGATCCAGAAGTTCTTTTGATGGACGAGCCCTTTGCAGCCCTTGATATTCAAACAAGGAACCTTCTCCAGAGAGAACTTTTAAAGATCTGGAAAGAAACCAGAAAAACAATTGTTTTTATAACCCACAATGTTGATGAAGCAGTTTTTCTGGGAGACAGGGTAGTGGTTATGAGTGCAAGACCCGGTAAAATAATAAAAGTGTTTGAAATTGACATTGAAAGGATGAGAAATAGAGTAGGTAAAGATTTTTTAAAAATCAGAGGCAAAATACTGGATATTTTAGAAAAGGAAATTGAGATAAATGTATCTCCAAGGATCTATCATTAAGTTAAGAGATTCAAAAAAAGATGCTTGCAAAACATATAACCTAAACTAAATTGTAGCAAATATATGTTTCTAATTCTTTAAACTGGTTCTTTTAAGGTATTTTCGCCTGTTAATGAACATATAGACAAAAATAAGTATAAATCCAGCAAAAAATCCTGCATAGGTTATTTTTTCTTGAAGAGGCAAATCTAAATAAGTATAGAAATATGCTAATATTAACCCCTGAAAGATTATTGTGCCCAAGAAAGCAGAATAAAAAATATTATAATGATCTCTAATACCTATAAAAAGGATAATTATCATGTAAACTGAAACACTGAATAAATCTAAAGGATTTCTATAAATTAAAAAACGTCCTAGAGACCATACAAACAAAATTAAAAATCCTAATACTACATATCGTGGGTCTATTTTCATTATCTAATTAATATATTTTTGTATCTTATAAAATAGGGTGTCTGATTTGGTGTGAAAATTAATTAGGGGACAGCCTCATATCTTTTAAAAATCTGCAATTAACGTGGTAAGTTAAGTTGCATTAATTCAAAGCTTTAAATTTTTTAGCTTAATTAATCCGGATTTTGGGGTCCCCAGGTTTATGAGGATAATAATAGACAAAATAAAGTATATGGAATATAAAAATCCCAATTGCTAAACCAAAAAGCGGGTAGAACATTGGAAATTGTGCATATATCGTTCTAAATAAATAAATATATGCCAATATTAATCCTTGAAAGGCAATTATACCTAAAAAAACCATATAAAAAATTTTATTATTATAATCATTGGCCAGAAATATATTAATTATAACATAAGACAACCCCACAATAATAGCAAATATACACAAAGGATGTCCTGAAATTAAGTAAATGCCTAATATACCAATTATACCGGTTAAACTTGGAAAAATCTTTTTTTTCTCTAATTTCATTACTAAAACCTCATTGCTTTGTGCCAAAAAATAAAAATATATTATTTTTTCATATGAACCAGGGATCATCTGCTACATAGTGGAAACCAGCAACACCTAAACCAATATTAGTACAACCCCAACCAATAGCAACTAAAGATATGCCTCCTGTTTTAGGTGCAGCTACAACAGCACCAGTTATTATTTTAACTCCAGATACTATAGATATAGTAGAACCGGCAACACCAACTGCCTTTTCCAAGTTAAAATCATATACTTTTTTCCAGTAGCCAGGATTCCAGACCCAGTGCCCAGGATTCCATTTCCAGTAGCCATGGTTCCATTTCCAATGACCGGGGTAATAAGCCCAGTGGCCAGGGTTCCATTTCCAGTGGCCAGGGACCCAGTACCAGAATATCCACCATTTTGCCCAGTGACCAGGAACCCAGCTCCAGTACCCCTGTTTCCAGTACCAGTAACCGGGTCTCCATACCCATTTTCCAGGAACCCATGAAAAATAACCTGGCTTCCAGCTCCAGTAGCCATCAACCCATTCATAACGATACAATCCCCTGATATTTAATAGTTCTCCATCTGTTAAGGTATTATCAGTTGAGTTTATTTCTGTATTTGTAGTTTCATTAGCTCCACTTATATTAGGATCACTTATAACAAGCGCATAACCACTGTAAGCATTATTAAATTCTTCCAAAGTCATTGCAATGTTCCCAAGGCTTGGATCAGCGATAAAAACGCTTTCATTGGTTATTTCTCTGATTACACTGTAATGACTGTTCTCATTGATTGTTAAAAAGACTATACTGTTCTTTTTAAGATCATTTATTGATAGTTTCATACCTTTAGCATTTAAACCTTTGGATTTGGCTGCCTGTATTAAACCGTACATGGTGGTTCCATTTTCATCAGTACCCGCAAGAACCGC
>JAVSLW010000038.1 GCA_039666455.1 Methanobacterium sp.
CCGGGGCTTGTCGAGGTCTGGGGCGTGCCTGACCTCGGTGAAGTAGCACCGGCCACAGTAGCGCAAGCGGCTGCCAGTGACGATGGCGTCACTGACCAGGGGCTTGTTGACCAGCACCAGTTTCTCGCGAATCCAGCGGGCACGTCGGCGCACCAGCGCCTCTTGCTCGGTCGAATCGACCACTGGCCCGCGCAGCAACACCGGCCTGCCGCGCTCGACCGTCACGTAGTGCCGCTTCAGCTTGGCATCGGGCTGGAACTGCCACTCGATGGTGGATTGGCCGTAGTAGAGCAGCGGCATCGTCAGTTCTTCAACAGGATGTCCAAGATGCGCTTGGCGTGCTCTCGCGCCACGGAACGCTCCCAACCCGCCAGCGGCATCAGCAGCTTGTGCAACAGCGCCCGTAACTCGGGGTGCAGGTCGTGCATCTGCTTCCAGTTTGCTGCCGCCATGGTTCGGGCCAGGTCAGCATCCTCGAACAGTTTGGTGGTGGCAATGCGGGCCGTGTCTTCACTGAGCAGCGACGCCAGGTAGTGATACACCGCCGAATGGGCCGGGTGCTCGAAGCCTGTGTTGTCTTTGTCCTTGATGCGTTGCCCGAACAGGTCGAGTTGCTCCAGGAACTGGGCCTGACTGACGCGCCCGGCAGCTTCCTCAGCCAACAGCTTTTCCAGCTCCTCAGCCAGCTTGTCGAAGAAAGCCGGGTCCTTGTCTCGGCCGGTCACAATCGTGTGCTTCAACTGGTTCTTCATGACCAGCGCCTGGCTACCGGGGTTCGCCAGCTTCTTCAGGCGTGCCATGTCGCTGGCATCCAGAATCGACACCTCTTTGGCCAGCAAGCTCTTGGCGGGGCTGGCGTCGATATACTCATCCAGCAACTGCTGCAGCAAGGCCGATTCGAGTCGCGTGATGCGCTCGCGGTGGGTGCTACCGGGCAGCTTGTCGCGCAACATCAGCCTGATTTCAGCGAACAGCGTGAAGTAGGGCTTGAATGGCACCCCCCGCACATCTGGCAGGATGATGTCGATGCTGCGGTTGAAGCGCTTCGCCAAGTCC
>JAVSLW010000039.1 GCA_039666455.1 Methanobacterium sp.
AAAAGTAGGAATAAGCAGAGGAATGACCTACAACCACATAAGAGAATTAAGAGAAATGGGCTTTATTGCACAGGATGAGCTTAAAATCACTTCCGCAGGAGAACTTGCCATTATCTAATTTGTATAGCCAGGTTTATATGTCATAACATAAAATTTGAAAATATGTTTGGAATAGATATATTTGCAATCCTTTTTTCAATCTCATTTTTAATTTTAGCTTTGATTGTAGTTAAAAAAGAGGAACTTGAATTTGAAAAGGAATTGATATTAGCTGGAGCAGCAGCATTTATTCAGCTTATACTTCTTGGATTTGTTGTGGATATTGTATTTAATCTTGATATTATATTCAGTTTTTTAATGGTTTTTGTGATGATTGCTGTAGCATCAGCTGTTATTTCAAAAAATTTGAAGATAAAAAAGAATGGAAAAAGGGCTGTGAAATATAAAATTTTTACACATACATCTCTATCTTTGCTTATTGTGTCCACAATCTCATTACTTATCCTCAATCTTTCAGGCATAATTGAACCTGAGCCTGTATTTATAATACCATTTATAGGAATTATTGTGGGAAACACTACAAATGGAATTTCATTAAGCTTAAAAGGGCTTTTAAATGAATTTAAATCAAATGAAAACATTTTACATGGATATCTATCACTTGGAGCTACAGACAAGCAGGCTTCAAAACCTTTTATTAAAAAATCTATAAATTCTGCAACAATTCCTCAGTTAAACAACCTACAGACAACAGGAATTATATTTATACCTGGTGCTATGGTGGGACTTTTGCTTGGAGGGATGGATCCATTGTATGCAGCAACAATTCAAATCATTATTATGTGGATGATTGTAAGTTCATCAATAATTGCATCGGTTATAGCATGCAATTTACTGCATAAAACATTGATGTACAACATGGGAAGTTTTGAAATTATGGAATAAAGAACTGTCCTGGTTTTGGAGAAAAACATGTTTTTTGGTTAAAGTTTATGTTTCTGTTTCTCCTTTTTTTCCAGGCAATCACGTGCAATTAAAATTAATTTGGTGAGTTCCATTCCTATAGCTCCTTTTTTCATCATTCCAAAATCTTTAAATGCCTCATTTTCCAGGAAATCTGCGGCTTCTTTGGTTATCATGCCTCTAACCATGATTTTCTCTGCTTTAATCCAGTTTTTCTCGAATTTGTTAGTTTCCTCTGACTCTCGTGACATTATAAAATATGTTTTTGAATATATACTTATCTTTTTTCTTAAAGCATTACAGCAATGAATATATACTAAGATATGTAAATATAACAGTAGAGCAATATATTGATATTGTGTTATGGGGTGGCTTGATGAATAGGAAGATTACAACTAATCAGTTGGAGCACAAATCAAAAGTCAAAGAATACATATTTGCAGTTAGGCTTGCAGAAAGCGCAATAAAAACAAAAGAAATGTTAAAAAAACAGAGTGCCTCAAAAAACCCGCAAATATCCCGAATCGATGTTCTTCTTTTAATAGCAGGGCTTAAAGAAGAGTTTGAAAAAATCAACCAGAAGTCAGAAGAAATTGCACAAAGTTATGGGAGAACTGCTGTAACCTATGCAGATGCTGAAGAGGCGATTAGATTAATCAGGGCTGAAAATAAAGGTAAAATAGAAAAAAAACTGGTTTGAGATGGGCCATTACTTTTAAGTGGATTTGACTATTTTTTGAAATCTTTCCAGTGAATATGGATGTGGAAAATCGTTGTAACCGCAAATATTATGCCTGATTCAACATGCCAGAAGAGTAGATTGAAATCAAAGGGGAGCACAAGATTAAAATCTGCCAGTATTGATAGTGTTATTCCACTCGCCCCCACAAACAAAAAGCTACCAACTAACACCAAACTCCATATCTGTTTAAAAGTGCGCCTTTTAATGTTTTTATTGTCATATAGAAGATAAGTTATAAGATAAAACATAAGCAGGGTCAGTGTAATTGGTAAAATATTGTAATCAGGGGTGTAACCTTCAGCTAATCCCAATGAAGGCTCCGGGTTATCCTGAGCATAAGCAGCTGCAGGAATTAAAGAGGCGGTTATAATCATGAGTATAACTATTTTTTTCATTATACGCCTCTTAAGGTAATTTTCCTGAAGGATTTTCTGTAGAAATATATGTGAATCAATGATACTGGAACCAGTGCTAATCCGAATTCAACATGCCAGAAAAGTACTGTGGAAGCTAAAGGAGTGCTAATACTGTATTCTATAATAACTGTAAAGATGAAAGATAATGTAATCAGGATTATACAGTTTATTAATATTATAATGTTCCATATTTTCATGTGCACTGCTTTAGTGGTTACATTCTCTTTATAAAGCACATGCGTTATTAAATACACAATTATAACAATCAGTGAAACTGGAATGAATTCATATGTCATTGTAATAAAATATATAGTAAACCTTTATAATTAATAACCCTGTGTCTTTATCTAATTTCTGAAAGAATACTATGACTTCTTTTAAGTCATTAGATGAATTTTCAGATTAATACTTAAATCAAAGGGTTAAATACTGTGAAAACATAATTATAATAAATAATGAAACCAGAATTAGACAAAAACGATGAAAACTGTGACTAAATCCTATAAATATAGAATATATCCGAATAAAGAGCAACAGAGTATATTAGAATTTAATATGGGCAGTGCACGCTTTGTTTTCAACCATGTTAAAGTCATGTATGAACTATATAGAAAACAGGCAGGGGAATATGGTTTAAAACCAGTATATGCAAACAGAAAACTGTTCAATAACATATTAAATGATTTAAAGAAGCATCATCCATTTTTAAAAGAAGCTAACAGCACAGCCCTTCAAAAAGCATATGATGACCTCATAAATGCCTATAAAATGATGGGTAAAGCTAATCATGGATGGGTGAAATTCAAATCCCGTAAAAACCCTGTACAATCATTCAGAACCTTAAACGCTAAAATAGTGGAGGGGAAATTGAAACTACCCAAAATCAAATCATTAATCCCCATGAAATATAGTAGAAAAGTTCGTGGAGACATATTAACTGCAACTATCAGCAGAAACAATTCTAACCAATATTTTGTAAGTTTTAATGTTAAAAATAGTCCTGTTAAGGCTTTGAAAAAGACTAATCAAGTAGTGGGTATTGATCTTGGATTGAAGGATTTAGCAACATTTAGTAATGGCTTTAAAACAGGTAAAATCTATTTAAAAGAGGTTGACAACAAAATAAGGAGATATAATCAAATATTAAGTAAAAGAGTTAAGAATGGGTGTAATTGGCTGAAAGTGAAAACCAAGCTTAACCAGTTATACCAGAAGAAAAAGGATATTATAAATGATTTTTTACATAAAACAACAACACGAATAGTACATGAATTTGATGAAATCTATGTTGGGAATGTGAACAGCCAGTTGGGATTGAAAAATAAGTATTTAGCAAAGACTACAGCAGATCAGCATTGGTTTGAGTTCAAGCGACAACTACAATATAAGTCTGATTGGTATGATAAACATTTTAGAGTTGTTGATGAGAAATACACTTCTAAAACTTGCAGTAATTGTGGATATGTTACAGAAGTTTTGGATTTGAATATTCGCAGATGGATATGCCCCAAATGCAATATAGAGCATGATAGGGACATAAACGCTGCATATAATATTCTAACCGTGGGAACCACGGGGCTTGCCTTTGGTAAAACCAACAATCAGTTGGTGGATTAGGAATCCATTGACCTCTTCAGGTCATGGTAGTTCAATGTAATGCCTTCTGGAATCACTGGAAAGTAAGGATGCGACTACAGATCCTAAAAAAACACTTACATGCTCTTTTTTTGTCCGGTACAGTGTTTACTGGTCTTTTGATCAGTAAATAAATATATATGCTATTCAGTCCATAACAATACTGTTAAATTAAAAGGGGAAATAAAATGAAAAAATATGCATTATTTGTAATAGCTATTTTAGCTTTAGTAGTTTTTGCATCTGGTTGTACAGTTACCCAAAATCAGACCTCAACTCAACCAACTGTACCTACAAAAACATATTCTGGAAGTGGGGTTTCATTCAGTTATCCTGAAAACTGGCAGGAGCTTACTCAAATAAGTTCACCAAACGCTGTTGTGGCATTTGGAGATCCTAATTCAGTTGATCAATCAACAGGAAATGTAAACACGCTTGTTGTGGTTCAAAAGGCTGCATTGCCTGCAGGATCTACCTTAAAACAGATCTATGATTCAACTTATCAACAATTCGCTGCACAGGATTCAAGCTTTAAAACAATTTCTGACACCACAGCAACAGTTGACGGCACCACAGCTTATGTGAATACGCATACCATTAATGTTGACGGCGTCCAAAAACAGGAAAAAGCTGTATGGCTTGAAAAAAACGGTAATATTTATGTAATTCTCTGTGGAGCATTACCTGATGCCTTTGAGGGACAACAGGCTAATTTTAATGCCATAATAAACACTTTCAAGGTACAGTAAGTATTTAATTTTCATTTTCTTTTATTTTTTACATACTGAAAATCTTTTATTTTTAATTTGATTAAAATATTAAAATATAATAAAATGATTAGAATCCTGCTACTTATTTTGAATTATGGTGAATAATATGAAACAGGTCATGGTCATAAGAACAGATCTTAAAATGGGTAAGGGAAAAATGGCAGCCCAGGCATGTCACGCCAGTTTAGGTGCCTACAAAAAAGCGGATCCAAAAAAAATTCGAAAATGGGAGTTAGAAGGTGAGAAAAAGGTTGTTGTAAGGGTTAAAGATTTAAGTGAGCTTTATGAAGTCTATGAAATTGTTAAAAGCACTGATATTCCAGCATATCTTGTACAGGATGCTGGAAGGACAGAATTGCCAAAAGGTACTGTAACATGCCTTGGAATAGGTCCTGATGAAGATGAAAAGATAGATAAAATAACAAATGAATTGAAATTGCTATAATTCTAATTCAAGTGGTCAAATGGAATGGGTAGTTAAATTAGGAGGGAGTTTATTCCCTGAAGATGCAGTAAAATTTTGTAAATCACTTGTTGGTAAAAATGCTGTTGTAATCTGCGGTGGTGGAGAATTTGCAAATAAAATAAGAGAATATGATGAATATATGGAATTTTCAAATTCTGCTTCCCATAAAACTGCTATTCTATGTATGGATATTATGGGAATGCTTGTAGCAGATAAAGTAGATGGTGCAGAAGCAGTTTATTCACTAGAAGATGCAGTAAAAGTTTTAAATGATGGGAAACTTCCAGTACTGCTTCCCTCTAAATTGTTGGCATATCTTGATCCGCTGGAGCACTCCTGGAAGGTAACTTCAGATTCTATATCAGTTTATATAGCATGGCTTTTAAAAACCAAAATATTAATAGTAACAAACGTAGATGGTATATATAACTTTGACCCATCCATTGATGGAGCAAAGCTTATAAAAAATATAAGTGCTAAAAAACTACTAACTTTTGGTGAAACATCAGTTGATGAAAATTTACCTGAACTTTTACTTAAATACAGATTAGACTGTTATGTTGTTAATGGAAAATATCCGCAAAGAGCTATTTCTATAATTGAAGGTAAAAGTTCAAAATACACGTTTATTGGAGTTGAAGGAAATTGAAAATTTCCTGAACAGCAAAAACGAAGTTTTTGCATGTTGAGGAAAATCTCTGATTTTCCGAAGCCAAAAAATAGAAAATTTTTTGGAGGTAATTAAATGGAGAAAATAGAATGTACATCATGTAAACAGGAAATACCACCTGTAGAGACCTGTGTGAAATTTCAGTGCCCAGAATGTGAAGAGATAATTTACAGATGCCAGAAATGTAGAACATTTGGCCATCTTTACACATGTAAATGTGGATTTACTGGCCCTTAAATAATTTAAACTTTTTAAAAAGATTTTATAAATAAAAAACTGTTTTTTGTGTTATTGATTAACTATTCAGCATTAAAAACTGGGTGATAATATGGGAGAAGTAATAGCAACAATAAAATTAATGCCAGAAAGTCCTGAAGTTGACTTAGAGCAAATGAAAGAAGATATTAAAACATCAATTCCTGAAGGTGCGGAATTTCATAAAATAGACGAAGAACCAATTGCATTTGGTCTTGTAGCACTCAACGTGATGGTTATTGTAGGCGACGCTGAAGGTGGAACTGAGAAAGTTGAAGAAAACCTTGCAAAAGTCAAAGGCGTTAGCAACGTTGAAGTTACAGACACAAGAAGACTCATGTAATAGGTTTTTGAATTTACTAATTTATTTGTTTTATTTAATTCTTTTTATTTTAAGGTGGGGCTGTCCTATGAATTTTTATATTTTTATATTTTCCAGGAGACACTATTTCAATTCCTAAAGACCTTACAAAATTTAGATCATCCCTTATTGTTCTTGCAGATTTTCAGTCATGAAGACTTTGTTTCCCTGGTCCAGATGATCTTTTACTCTTTATTTATGGGACCTCCACTATAGTTTCTCCCTTCACCATCACAATCTTATATTTCATACATCTCAGAGACTTAATAACTCCAGTCTTTATTAAAAATTATACGTTTTTAATATATCATTTTCAAATATGATCATCGAAAATCTGACTTTTTAAATAGTAAATAATAAATTTCAACAAAAATATATAAATAATCAACAAATTTTAAGGAGTGAAAAACCTATGGCGCTTTTTATAGCAAAAATGACTCATTCTGCAGAATCATGTTATTTATTTAATGAGGAAACCTTGAAGAAACTCAAAGAACTTGTAAATAAAAGAGAAGAGGTAGCTAAAAAACATGGAATTAATGTTATAACTGCCGTGTATCCTCCATTAGAACATGAAATTTTATATATCATGGAAGCACCATCTCATAAGGCCGTTGAAAGGTATCTAAGCGAAATTGGATTTGCATTCTATAATAAGATTGAAATTCGATATGCTGAACCTGTAGAAAACATTTTTAAAGCTTTATAAGTCCAAGCTGACTTAATTTACAAAACTTAGCAGGACCAGTTAGGATCCTGCCACATTTTAAAAACAAAAGTGATAAACTCAATTTTTTAGGGGCTGGTGTAATTAAAAATCCTTTAAACAACTTCATTTTTCATGATTTCCCTTAAAACTGCGGTGGCATAACAGCCCTTAGGAATTGAAAATTCAATCAGAATTTCTTTATCAGTAGCTTTAGATGATGTATTCCATATTTTAAACCTTATTGCACGTCTTAATCCATGACTTCCAAGTTTGGGCATTTTAGGAACTTTAAATTCTTTAAAGAGCGAAACTTAGTGGCACTTCGAGAACTGATACTTAGATATGCAACCAGATGGGTAGATTACGATATGCAAAAGCGCCTTGAAAAAGAAGGTATTCTGGGTCCCTGGGATGTCAGTTCCAGAATAATGGCGTGTATAAACTCAAGAGCTTCTTCAGAAAACCTTATACGCCTTGCACATAGATTTGCTGATAATTTTAATGCGGAATGGCTTGCAGTTTATGTAGAACCATCTTACAAAATTAAAACTGGAACTGAAGAAAGTTTACAGCTTGAAAAAAATCTGAAGCTCGCTGAAGAGCTTGGAGGAAAAATTTTTAGATTGACAGGTGTTGATATAGTCCAAGAAATTATTTCTTTTGCCAGATCTAAAAACATAAGTTTAATTATTATTGGGCATTCAAAGAGATCCCGCATTGAAGCATGGATAAGGGGTTCAGTGGTCAATGAAATCATTCGAAAAGGAAGTCCCATCCAGGTCCTTGTAGTTAAAGGAGGTCAAGACGGTGAAAATGAAGAAATGCTCCCACAAATAGAGAGAAAAGACTATTTAGACTTAAGCACATACTGGAGGCCTCTTAGTGTAAGTCTTTTAAGTACGGGACTTACATTAATTGTAAGCCTTTTAATATGGCCGTTTTTAGAAGCGATTAATATTCCCATGATATTTATAATACCCATAGTTTTTAGCGGCCTGATTGCCGGGAAAAAAGGAGGTATTTTAGCATCTGTAATGGCAGTGCTATTTTTTGACTTTTTCTTCGTTCCACCCTATTTTACTTTCCATGTTGCAGACTTACGTTTCATACCAACCTTTATCGTGTTGTTTATTGTTGGTATAATAACCAGTTTCCTGGCAGACACAATTAAAAAACAGGTTGAATATACAAGGCAGCGGGAAGAATTTATAGCATCTCTCTATGATTTCAGTAAGGATTTATTGGTTTCAAGAGACTTAAATGATTTTTTAAATAGAATTACTGATTACATATGGGATTTATTCAATTATGACGTTTTAATTATTTTACCTGATGATAATGAGAATTTAAAAATAGTATCTCGAAGAGGTGATAATGTTCATTTTGATGGACGTGATTTAGGGGTGGTTAATTGGGTTTTTGAGCATAAAAAACCTGCAGGTTATGGAACTGATACTTTAACATCGTCAAAATGGTATTATCTACCTTTAAGTGCACATGGCTTAAAATTAGGTGTTTTAGCAGTTGCAGCATACAACTTCGACATTACAAATGAACAGAAACACCTTCTTGAATCATATACCGGTATTGTGTCAATTGCACTTGCAAATTATTTAAAATAGGCAAATAATCCCCAGCTAATCCATGGATAACACTAAAAGTAAAAGTTTATATACAACATTAGTTATATCGTTTGAATTGGTGTGAAAAATTTAAAATATCTCACAGCTATAAAAACTGAAAATAACCCATCAAATCCGTTTAAATATTGTAAATACTAATTTAAATCCCAAAAAACTTTCAAAATGACCACTAAATTTTCAGTTCTTGAAAAAAGAACACTATAAAGCGGTTATAGAAATATGTATAGCATGATGTGATTCGATGCAAAGAATTCATAGGTTGAGTGGAAGAGAAGCAAAAACTATACTGCATTTTACAGGTAATACGCTAATGCTTTTGGCTGTTGCAATACTCATCCCCATTATTGTGGCCATTATATACAATGAACCGCGGTATATAGCTCCATTTTTATATTCATCAGTTATAAGTGCTGTAATTGGGTTTTCACTTGCTAAATTATTTAAAGCTGAAATAAAAATGACGCTTAAAAGTGCAATGATTTTTTCAACTGCCATATGGTTGATTGCGTGTGCATTGGGTGCTTTACCTTACTATTTTGCAGGAGAATTATCTTATCTTAACGCTTATTTTGAAGCCATGTCTGGATTTACAACAACAGGTTTCAGCATGTTTCCCAATCTGGACGCTGTTTCATATACAATACACTTCTGGCGGGGTTTTACACAATGGATCGGTGGTCTTGGCATCATATTCCTTCTTCTTGCCCTTTTAAGATCTACAGGTGTTGATGTAATGCGCCTTTACTTTGCTGAAGGCAGAGTAGAACGTTTAAGGCCAAGTATAAAACATTCTACAAGGATTATAGTTTATATATACCTTTTATTTACTGTAATTGCAATAGTTCTATTTTTAATTGCAGGAATGCCCCTATTCGATTCTATCTTCCACGCATTTACAGCACTTTCTACTGGCGGATTTGGAATGCATAATACAAGCGTTTTATTCTACAACAGCGTCTGGGTAGAAATAGCGGCCATGATTGTGATGATGATTGGTGCCACAAACTTCGCTTTGCACTACACAGTCCTTAAAGGGAACTGGAAAGAGTATTTCAAAGATATAGAAACAAAAGTAGCTTATTTTCTAATTATTTTATCCACAATTCTTGTGACATTTGCACTGTATAACAATCAGGTCTATGGAAACGATCTGCTGCTTAATTTCAGATTTGCTCTATTCCAGATGGTTTCTGCTGTAACCACTACAGGCCTGCAAACAGCGTTTTATCCAGATTTACTGGTTAAATGGATTGGTCTTGGTACTTTCCTCATTACAATCATCATGATAATTGGTGCAGGTTCACTTTCCACTGGTGGGGGTATAAAGTGGCTTCGATTTGGTGTGCTTTTAAAAGGAATATCATGGCAGATAAAATCATTCATATTACCTGGTAAAGCTGTAATGGCCAAAAAAATCCATCACGTTACTGAATTAAGCATTACAGAGGATGTTTTAAGGATAACAGGTGCATTCGTATTTACTTACTTTATTGTATACATAATAAGCGTGATTATAGTCCTGATATACTATCCTGACATATCCAGAGTCATATTTGAAGTGGCATCAGCTTTAAGTAACGTAGGACTTAGCTCTGGTATAATAACAGCAGATTCTCCAGCGGTTGTTAAAATAGTTTTCATCATAAACTTCTGGATGGGCAGGCTTGAAATATGGCCAGTGCTGCTATTTATAACAATTACGATTAACAATATAGTAAGAAGATAGAAATTTCTCTCATTTTAATTTTAAATTAAGTTTCCATACTATTAAGAAATTTTTAAGTATTAGATTAAATAGAAATAATTTATCGATTTATAACTGAATTAAAGCTAAAACAATCAATATCAGCACTTAGAGAATAATATGTACATTAAATACGGGTTAAATGACCGGCCAAAAAAGACTGAAATGATATTTTTTGGATTGCAGTGGCTTGCAGTTACCATTCCATCCATTATAATCATTGGAAACATACTTGGAATTTTTGGAAGTGATGGAAGTTTTATTCCTTATTTACAGAAAATATTTCTTCTTACAGGCTTTTTAATCTTAATACAGGTACTCTGGGGGCATAAACTTCCACTGGTAATAGGACCAGCAGCTGTACTTCTTGTTGGAATACTTACAAGCCTTGATCATGGTCTTGGAGCTATAAATTCTTCCATAGCCATAGGAGGTTTAATCTTAATGCTTCTTGCTCTAAGCGGTCTTATTAAACATGCAGAAAAGCTTTTCACATCCCGGGTGATCATGGTAATCTTGATGCTCATCGCCTTTACCCTTATTCCTCCCATAATCAACCTTTTAAGTTCTGCAGGAACAGTCCCTCCAAATTACAATTTCCTATTTGTCATGCTGTTTATTTTGACCATTTTTACAGCACATACCCTGACAAGAGGCGTTTTAAAATCACTGCTACCATTAATAGCCATATTTGCGGGTAGTTTAGCTTATTGTGCAATATTTAAGACTTATAATTCTTTTAACTCTAATTTAGTTATTTTTGGACTTCCACAAAGCTTTTTAGGCCCGCTTTCCATTCCAGATATAGGTCTTGTTATTTCTTTTTTGATAAGCTTCCTCGCACTTGCCATAAACGATATAAGTTCAATGCAATCTGTTGGATTTCTCCTTAAAGCCCGTAATATTCAAAAAAGAGTAAAAAAAGGGGTTTCAATTACTGGAGCAGGAAACATTTTTGCAGGGCTTTTAGGAGTTGTTGGGCCTGTTAATTATTCTTTAAGCCCCGGTATAATTGTTGCAACACAAAATGCATCCAGATTCACCCTTATTCCTGCAGCAGCAGGTCTTTTAATTCTTGCTTTCTCTCCAGCAGCTCTTGGAGTTTTAACAGCAATACCGTCTCCAGTAATCGGTGTTATTTTATTATATTTAATGACTGCACAGATTGGGGCTGCAATGATGCTTTCAGTGGAAAATAAAACATTCAGAAGTGTTGATGATGGAATTATTGTGGGCTTACCCCTTCTTCTTGGTACAGTTATTGCTTTTTTACCTCTTTCAGTAACATCAGAAATACCTCTTATAATCAAGCCAATTATTACAAATGGATTTGTGGTTGGAGCTTTAACCGTTCTTTTCCTTGAACATGTGCTTTACCGCAGGAATTTATCCTTAATTTACTTAACATCAAAATTTAAATGAAGGGATATAAATACTATTTTAAGTATATCCATTTTCATATTTTTATCTAATTTCTGAAAGAATACTATGATTTCTATAAGTCATTAGATGAATTTTCAGATTAATACTTAAATCAAAGGGTTAAATACTGTGAAAACATAATTATAATAAATGATGAAACCAGAATTAGACAAAAACGATGAAAACCGTAACTAAATCCTATAAATATAGAATATATCCGAATAAAGAGCAACAGGATATATTAGAATTTAATATGGGCAGCGCACGCTTTGTT
>JAVSLW010000040.1 GCA_039666455.1 Methanobacterium sp.
TTTCTGTTTGCATATACTGGTTTTAAACCATATTCTATGGCCTGTTTTCTGTATAGTTCATACATGACTTTGATATGGTTGAATACAAAGCGTGCGCTGCCCATGTTAAATTCTAATATATTCTGTTGCTCTTTATTCGGATATATTCTATATTTATAGGATTTGGTCACAGTTTTCATCGTTTTTATCTAATTCTGGTTTCATTATTTATTATAATTATGTTTTCACAGCATTTAACCCTTTGATTTAAGTATTAATCTGAAAATTCATCTAATGACTTAAAATAAGTCATAGTACTCTTTCAGAAATTAGATAAACATCAAATGTACGGTATTTCCTTATCAGATGTATTACAGCCATAAGATATAACCCATAGAAAAGAATAAGAGAATCCTTTCCACTTAATAGATTAATCATATCAGTTCCTAAAACCATTTTATTTCCTCAAATCAGGTCTTTAAGCTTATATTTTTATTTTAATAAGAATTTTCAATATTTATCATTTTTATTTAAAACTTATATAACTGCTTTTTGAACATATTAGAATAATTGATATTTAAATTAAATGTTTTATCAACAGCTTTAAAAAATCATTTATGCACCGATAAAAATTTATTAAGCTGGAACATAAATAAAACATGGTGGTAGTTATGAAAAAAACCATGGAAAATTTGGCAAAGGCATTTATTGGCGAAAGTCAGGCAAGAAACAGGTACACATTGTACTCTAAAGTAGCTAAAAAGGAAGGATATATGCAGCTATCAGACATTTTTCTGATTACTGCAGATAATGAACGAGAACATGCTAAATGGCTAATGAAAATGATCAACGAGTTAAAAGCTGGCCAGGCAATTGATGAAATTATGGTAGATGCAGCAGCACCAGTAGTCTATGGAACAACTGTAGAAAACATTAAAGCAGCTATTGCCGGAGAACATTATGAAAATACAGAGATGTATCCGGGATTTGCTGACTTGGCAGAAGAAGAAGGTTTAATTGATATTGCTGACAGATTAAGGGCGATAGCACACGCAGAAGTCCACCACGAAGATAGATACACCAAAATATTAGAACAGATAGAAGCCGGTACTTTATGGAAAAAAGATGAAGACGTTGAATGGAGCTGCAGAAAATGCGGACATATTTTTTATGGAACTGAACCTCCAGAAAAATGTCCATCATGCGATCATTCATATGAATACTTTGAAATTAGGTGTGAGAGGTACTGAGTCTCATGACCGAAGATAGACATGTTTACAGGTGTAATATCTGTGGAAACATAATTGAAATTCTGCACCCTGGTGTGGGGAAATTAGTGTGCTGCAATAATGAAATGCAGTTACTTGAAGAAAAAAGAGAAGGTACAGGCACTGAAAAACATGTTCCAGTAATAGAAGAAATTGAAAACGGAATAAAAGTAAAAATAGGTATATTCCCCCACCCCATGGAAGAAAATCACTGTATTGAATGGATAGAAGTAGCTACTGAAGACCAGATTTATAGAAAAGTACTTAAACCAGGCGATAAACCTGAAGCAGAATTCAAAATAGATATAAAAGATCTAAAAGAAGTAAACGCCAGAGAATACTGCAGTGTTCACAGCTTATGGATATCTTAAACCTTTTAATTTTAAAAGTGTTGCTTTTAATTTATTTTTAAATTTTTAGATTTTTGAAATTCATGGTTTAAATTCAATTTTCTCCTTATTTTTCATTTTTTAAGTTTTCGTAAAAATTTTTAAGTAACAAAGTTATATCTAATTTAACCAGGTAAAAGTGAAAAATATGAAAAATAAAATTATCCCTTTAATTGTACTTATGCTTGTTGTGGCTCTTTCTGGCTGTATTCAGTCAGATGCAAACAGAATAAATGAGCTTTCACCTGCAATAAACAATCATCTGAAAAATGGAGATAATTATTTTAATAAAGCAGCATCTGATTTAAATAAATATTCTTTTAATGGTACAGCCAGTAACTGCAATAGTGCGTTATCTGAGTTCAATTCAGCCAAAATTTATGCAGTACAGGGCTTAAACTATGCTCAAAACTCTAAAGACAGTGTTTTAATAGAATATATGCAACTTACTGTTTCAGAAATTGATGCAAGGATCAATGCAACATTAGAACTTCAACAGGCCATCAATTATCTTCAAAATAAGGATAATATTAACGGTAATCCTCATGTTATTCAGGCCAACACCTATATGGATGTTTCAAAGGAATATAAAACTAAGAAAGATAATCTGGTGAACCAAAATCCTTCTAAATTTAAACAGAGTTAAGTACAAAACTCTAAAAACTGGATTTAACGCATTTAATGGATTTTTAAAATCAGAAGTTTAATTAATCATACACTGTAAGAAGGTTATTATCAGTTCTTATTTTGAGGTATATCTATGAATAAAATTTGTTTAGAATGTAAAGGTAAAGGTTATAAGGTCATAAGCTACAGGATCTGCGAGAGCTGTCATGGAAGCGGCTTTAAAAGTCAACTTGACGTAAAAAAACATGTGAAAGGAATTTCAAAGGGTGCGATGGAGAGATTTGACCTTGAAGAAGAGCAGGACGTGCCCTGTGGGGTATGTAAGGGTAAGGGAGAGGTAGAGGTAACTGAAAAGTGCAAAGTATGTGCGGGTAAAGGCGAAATTAACCAGTGCAGAAAATGCGGTAAGGAAATCGAATCTGGAGATTACTGCAAAGACTGTGAAGTTAAAAATAAGGTCTATATACTGCACCCTTCCTGTGATATAGATGATCTGGAAATTGGTTCAGATTATAAAGGAAAAGTCACAAGGACTGAAAACTGGGGAATATTCATAAGCCTTTCAAAAAAAGTTTTTGGACTGCTTAGAGGACGGAATCTTGGGTTCAACGCTGGCGATGATTTAATTGTAAAAGTAATTGACATAAAAAAGGGTAAAGGCGGTAAAGACGAAGTTGACCTTGCAAAGTCCAGTATTAAAGATAAATATGAGCTGGTTAAGCTCAGGAAAAGCATTGCAAGAACTTTAATTGGAGATATAACCACTGATTACGTTAAAAAATCTGTTAGAGTTGTGGGGGAGATAATCCAGATCCAGCAGACCTCAGGCCCTACAATATTCACTATTTCAGATGAAACTTCAACCACATGGGCTGCGGCATTTGATGAACCTGGAATAAGAGTTTATCCTCATATCAACATAGGGGACATTGTGGAAGTGCTTGGTGAAGTTAATATTCACAGCGGTAAAATTCAAATTGAGTCTGAATCCATTGAAAAACTCCATGGTAAAGAGGCTATTGAAGCAAGAAGGTTGATTGATGAGGCGATCGATAAAAAAGCAGAGCCTGAAACTACAGAACTGATGGTTGAAAGTGAAACTCTTAATAAATTAAGGGAGAGGATGCGTCTTGCAGCAAAAGCCATTAAAAGGGCAATTTTTGACGGCAGGTCAATTCTTGTAAGACACCATGCAGATGCAGATGGTATATGCGCCGGAGTTGCAATGGAGAAAGCTGTTATCCCTCTTATACGAGATATAAATCCTGGAAGCGATGCTGAATGGCATTTCTTTAAGAGAGCTCCAAGTAAAGCTCCATTTTATGAAATAGAAGATGTTGTAAAAGATCTTTCTTTTGCACTTGAAGATATGGAACGTCACGGTCAAAAATTGCCTCTAATAGTTCTTTTAGACAATGGCTCAACTGAAGAAGACATACTGGCACTTATAAAGGCTAAAATTTATGATATTGAAATTGTGGTTATAGATCACCACTACCCCGGGGAAGTGGAAGAGGAAAGGGTAGCTGTAGACGATTATGTGGATGTGCATGTAAATCCTTACCTTGTAGGTGGAAACTCGGAGATCACAGCAGGTGCACTTTCATTTGAAGTTGCTAAGATGATAAACCCTGAAGTTAAAGAGCATTTAATGCATTTACCCGGAATTGCAGCTGTAGGAGACCATGCAAGTTCAGATGAAGCTCAAAAATATATAGAAATCGCTGATTCAAAGGGCTATTCACGTGAAGATCTTGAAAAAATTGCAACAGTAATTGACTTTGAAGCATTTTACCTGAGATTTATGAATGGTAGAGGTATAATAGATACCATACTGGGCCTTGGAAACCTGGATAAGCATTCAAAACTGGTTGAAGCTCTTTATAATGAATCAGAAAAGAGAGTTAAAAACCAGCTTAGGGCTGCACTTCCAAACCTGAAGACTCAAAAACTTCCTAATGGGGTTATATTCAGTGTTTTAGATGTTGAAAAATACGCACATAAGTTTACATATCCTGCACCAGGTAAAACTACCGGCTATGTTCATGATACCATGGTTAAAAAGTATGGAGAAGAAATTCCTATTGTTACTCTTGCATACGGGCCTGATTTTGGAGTTATAAGAGCTACAGATGCTGTTAACGAAATGTTTGGGTTTAATTTAAACACCATTATAACAAAATTGGTTGGTGAAATTCCTGAGGCTGGAATTGACGGCGGTGGCCATGAGTGTGCTGGATCACTCAAATTTGTTGAGGGATTATCAAAAAGGGTGCTTGGAGCATTTGCTGGTGAAATTGCAGCTCTTGGAAAATAATTAAACCTAATTTTAATTTCTAAACAGAGTTTTTAATAGCTAATTTCTCTACATGTGGGTGCTTAATTCCAGTTTATATGATTTTGGCTCTTTATTTCCACTGTATTCAATTTCAAAATCCTTAACTTCTCCTGGTTGAATGTTATACAGTTTAATAGAGCTTGAATTTAAATTAATTCCCTTTTCATCAAAAAAATCTATGTTTATTAAAAAATATCTGATTTCCAGAGGTCCATGGTTTTTAACCTGTCCTTCGACCCTCCAGTTACCAAGCACCGGCTTTGTCATTTGATGGTTTAGTATTTTAAGACTTTCATTTGATGGATTTGCATCTTGAAGTATTGTACGAACATTTTTTTGATCATTAGCTACGCTGAAGTTATCGTTTACATTAATTAATCCTAAAATTCCAAGTGCTACAATTAAACTCAATCCGAGAGAACAAAGAAGCGTTACACTATTCAGATTAACACGTCCTTCTAAATAAGTAATAATATTATATCAATAATTATATTAATACTTTGTTATTTAATCTGTATTACAAAGGTAAGGAATGGAAACTTGGAGTTCTCTTGCAACTTAAAACCTGACCAGAAATAAGCGTTCAAAGTCTAAAAGTATCGTCTGGTGAATGCGTCAAAAAACTATTTAACCTGGCAAAAAAAATAAAAAAAAGAGTCATGTAAAAAAGTTATCTGCAGGAGGTTATGTAATGAAATCAAGTAAATTATTGAATATAATGACATATTTAGTAAATAAGGCTGTATTTCAAGTAATTGGAAGAAATTCACGGACACTTTCCAGATTGTCGGCTAAATATATTGTGGATTATCTTCATTCTCAAAATATGGTTGATAAAAATAATTTAACCGAAAAATCGGTAAAAAGAGTGTTCATTGAAGATTTAGGGCTTTGCGACGATTTAATTTATTCTAAAAATGATGGGCTGGCAGTTTTAGAGGTAAAAAATCCAGTACTACGTGAAAGTATCGTGGCATTAAATAAAGAAAATATACCCATTACTGTTGCTCCATGTATTGTCTATGTTTACTTGATTAATGATATAGAGAACCACAAAGCATCATTTCAAAAAGTAGAATATGATAAAGAAAATAACAACACAAAATGGACATTTAAAATAATGTGCTGATAAACTATTTATTCTATATGCTTCATTTTGTATATAAGTAAACTTATGTTTTGGATTTTAGCATTCTAACAAAATATCCCCTAATTTTTGCTAAATCAGATTTGATTCCATCGCAAAAAAGGTTGTTCACACATATCGTATGACTTTAACAGGTTAAAATAAGTTCAAGATGATTTAAAATGGAATTTGAAAATTATGATCCAAATGTTCGAATTTTACCAGATATTTGCATTTTAATATCTCACACCCTATCAAGATTAATAGATTTAGAGATTTTAGAAGGATTTGAGATAATAATTCCAGACTCAATCGAATATATAGTTCAGATTTTATGCGAAGAACGTTTACAGGCCGGATTTTATAATGAATTAGATAAATTAAAAAAATTAGAAGAAGAGAGAAAAATAGATATCCTCTACTGCAGTTATGAAATGCCTGAGATAAAAAGTAGAAAAGAACTTATAGCTCGTGAAGATGATTTAATTTTAGAAATTGCAGTAATAACCAATTCTATACTTTTAACTTCAGATAAAGGCTTAAGGGATAAGGCTGCATCTGTCAAACAGCCGGTTATTTATTTTCCAGCTAAATATCAAAAGAAAATTAAAGATATTTCCTGTGATTTTAAATGAATTCATTTTTTTGTTGCTAACTGATATACCATCACTTTATCAATATGGAAGCCATCCAGATCCATAATTTCAAATTGCAGATCATTCCATTTGAATTTATATGCAGTTTCCGGTATTTCACCAAGATATGTCATTATAAACCCGGCTAAAGTTTGATAGTTGCTTGTATCTTCATCTGGTAATTCTTTAATTTTAAAAATTGATTTAAATTCTTCAATATTAATTGAACCATCTATAAGGTAGCTTCCATCCGCACGTTTAAATATCTTCTTTTCTTCCAGTTCTTCTGGAGGTAAATCTCCAACTATGGCTTCTAAGATATCATATAAAGTGACTAAACCTTCTACATCACCATATTCGTCAACTACAAGTGCCATATGCACATTTTCTGCAGATTCTTTAAATAACTTCAAAACATTGAGGGCATATGAACTTTCAGGTACTATTAAAGGTTCTTTAAGATGTTTTTTAATGTTAAATTCCTTTTCTTCACTTTTTGCTTTAAAAAGATCCTTAGCCTTAACCACTCCCATGAAATTATCCAGATACCCATCACTTACTGGAAAGACAGACTTTCTGGTTTCAAATATCAGATTTAAAAGTTCCTCTTCGGAGCTGTTGATGTCAAGCCAGGTGATTTCTGTTTTAGGAGTCATTAGGCTATTTATTTTACGGTTATCAAGGTCAAATACCCGTTTAATAATGTCTTCTTCGGTTTTTTCAAATTCTCCTGTTCTTCTACCTTCTTCAATAAGCATCCTGATCTCATCTTCAGCAACTACTTCTTCTTTCGGTTTTTTGATACCTAAAATTTTAAGTACTATTTCCAGTGATTCGCTTAGAAAATAAACAACAGGTTTTGTGATGTTAGATAATATTTTCATTGGTTTTGCTATTTTAACCGCAACCCTTTCAGGATTATCAATAGCAATCCTTTTAGGAACCAGCTCTCCAATAATCAAAGACAGGTAAGTAATAAATAACACCACAGTGAAAACGCTTATAAAATCACTGTAAGGCCTTAAAAGTTCAAACTGGTCTATGTAATTTTCTAAACTTAGCGCAATGGTTGCTCCACCAAACGCACCAGCAACTATTCCAATGAGCGTTATTCCAATTTGTATTGTTGATAAAAACTGATTGGGAGAATCAATAAGTTCAAGTACAATATCTGCACCTTTAATCCCTTCTTTACGCATTTTTTGAAGCTTCATCTTTCTGGAAGAGACAACTGCAATTTCAGACATTGCCAGAATACCGTTTAAAACAACAAGAATTAAAATAACCAAAAGTTCCAAATATATGTTCTGCATTTTTAATTTCCTCAGTCTTTTAGCTGTAATTTAATTTATAATTTCTTTTTATGCTTATATGTGAATATGTCCATAATATTAAATTTCAATTATATTATTCATTTAAATTCTTGGTGTGTAGTTTTTTTAATTAAAATCCTGTTAGGTCAATACAATCATGAATATTAGCTGATTTTTTATTATTATATATCTAATATATAAATTTATAAAAAAAGATTTGTTGAAAATATAGCAGTTTTTAGATTTAATTTTCATAATAAAGTTCACATTTTTTTAAATTTCAATTTTCTTTAATTTCCCTGTAAAAATCACAGAGATCATTTAGAGGACATTCTTCATGTCTTGGCCCAATAGGCCTGCAGATATCCTGTCCAAACCGCACAAATTTCAAATTTAAATCTATCCAGTACTCCTCAGGAACAATTTTTGCAAGTTCAGATTCTGTTTCATCAGGATTTCTGGTATGAACAAGACCTAAACGGTTAGAAATTCTATGAACATGCACATCCACTGGAATGGCATTTTTTCCAAATCCATAAACTATAACACAGTTAGCAGTTTTCCTTCCAACGCCTGGAAGTCCCAGAAGCTCTTCAATGTCATCTGGAACTATGTCCCTGTAATCTCTGTGAATAATCCGGGAAACTTCCTTGATTCTCTTTGCTTTTACCCTGTAAAAACCCGCTTTTTTAATTAATTTCTCGATTTTTTCATCTGGTGCATTTGCAATTTCTTCAGGAGTTTTATATGCGTTAAAAAGAGCAGCAGCAGCCTGATCAGTGTTTTCATCACGAGTACGGTGTGAGAGAATAGTTGTGATAAGCACCCTGAATGGGTCCTGATTTTTTGGAGGATCTGCGGCGTATTTAGCAAGCCTATCCATTATCAATTTGATTTTCTTTTGAATTGGAGTCACCTTTCCATCTTTTGCAAATAGCCGGGCAAAGAGTGTAAAACTCACAAAAATCACATTTCCATCTGTTTGAATCTCCAACAGATGCTGGTTCTCTTTTTCCAGACCAGTATTCCAGTGCCCATTTCATTCCTCTTTTGAAAAATCTCTCATCAAATTTAAAAGTTTCATGACAGACTTCATTAAGGCTTTTTTGATTTATGTATACTATTTCAATGGTTTTAGATAAATCAGGGAGTTTGGCAGCTTTTTTAAGCACTTTTTTGATCAAATTTCCAATTGAAAGAAGAGTCCCATGTTCTTCAGTAATGTTTAGGCTTTTCATGTATTCTTCGCTTAAAATCAATTCATTAAAATCATTTTCTATTAAATCAACACCATAAGCTGTCCAGAAGTCGCCCATTTCAATTTCCCTGTTTATCATTGAATTTAGCCCGTACCAGTAGATCATTGCCTGCATCCTGTCCCTGAGTATCTGCTGTGATGATGGAGGATTCAAGCTTTTTCTGGTTTTTATTTCAACTACCTGTGTCTTATTGACTTTGGTTTGTTTATCTCCATGAATTTCTGTTTCTTCAATTTTTTTAATTTCATCAACTATCCCCCTTAAAAATACAGCGTTGAATCTGGATAAAATAGGAAGCTCACGGGTTAACCCTTCCTTTTCAAATAGTTCCAGACCTACAAGGATGTTATGTAAATTAGAATGCAGTTTATCTCCCGGCGTTTTAATTTCAACAACTATTTCATCAAGAACTTCCAAAAAACGGTCTTTATGTATTTCGCTACCCATTTCTTTTTCTGGTGTGGAAACTTCACCGTATTTACGTCTTAAATCCACAGCCATTTCACACCAGAATTGGCTGGCAATTGTTGATGATCCTAAAACAATGGGATACATTTTTTATTAGTTTTAAAATTAATTTTTCATGATTTTTAGAAGTTCTTCCAGTCCATCATGTATTCCTTCACCGCTTAAAGCCACTGTGGGAATAAGCTTTGTACTGCTTTTAATGTGTTCAGATTCAGGAATACCTGGAGAAATATCCTGTTTATTTGCAAAAATCACATAGGGAATGCTGCTGCTATTTAATTTATCTAATATATCTGCATCTGTAGCTGTAACTCCAACTGAGCTATCAATTACAACGATAGCGCCATCTAAACCATTTGATAATATTTCACGCATGAATCTGAATCTTTCATGTCCAGGGGTGGCGAATATATGTATTCTCTCACCGTCAATTACTGTATTTCCATAATCAAGTGCAACAGTTGTACCGTTATGCTCAACCTTTGTTACCCTTTCATTTTTTCTCTGAAGGAGGTTTTCAATTGTTGTTGTTTTTCCAGAATCTGCTGATCCTAAGATTACAATTTTTACTTCATTTTTTCGCATCATTTCATCACTTCCTGGTTTTAACTTTATTTATGTACTTCTATTTTACATCCCAGTTTTTTCATAGCATCAGGGAAATCAGGGAAAGACACGTTGTAGACTGACGCATTTTCTATCTTAACGCCGCCAACCTTCAAACCTACAAGTGAAAGTGCCATCACCAGGCGATGGTCCCCGTGTGATTTTACAACCCCTCCTTTAGCCCCACCCTTAATTATAAGGCCGTCATGTTCTTCTTTTAAGGAAACTCCAAGTTTGGATAGTTCAACTGCACAGGTATGAATTCTATCAGTTTCTTTAAACCTTGCATGTTCCACATTTGTAATCCTTGTTTCACCTTCTGAAATTGCTCCAAGAGCAGATACAGTTGGCAGAAGGTCTGGTGCATTTTCAAGGCTTACGTCGATACCTTGAAGTTCTCCATGTCCATGTATTGCAACTTCATCTTTTTTAAACTTAACCTCTGCACCCATTTCCTTAACAATATCAAGAATCTGTTTATCTCCCTGTTTTGAGTCTTTAAAAACGTTTTTAACCAGAACTTCACCTTCAAGAGCTGCCGCAGCCCCTATTATGTAAGAAGCAGATGAAAAATCACCTTCAATGGTATAATCCCTTCCTTTGTAGCTTTGATTTTCCACATGGAAAGAATTGTTCTTTTTGTCGTAATCAACATTAACCCTGAATTTTTCCATAACGTCTGTTGTCATGTCCACATATGGTTTTGAGATGAAATTTCCCTTAATATTAATGTCAACGGGATTTTCTGCATATGGAGAAGCTATAAGAAGTGAAGAAATGAACTGGGAACTAACATCACCCTTTATATCAGTTTTCCCTCCTTTAAACCCGCCTTTAATGCATATTGGTGCTTTACCATTATTCCTTGTTGAAAAAACAGTGACAGAAAGACCATGAAGTGCGTCAAGTAAATCCTGCATAGGCCTTGTCCTTAAAGAACTATCTCCAGTTAAAACAGTGTAACCAGGTGCAAGGGAGGCTACTGAAGTCATTATTCTGAGGGTTGTGCCTGAATTTTTAAGGTCCAGAACATCTTCTGGTGTTTTCAACTTTCCTCCAGTGCCCTGAACAATGCATGATTCTTTTTCCTGTTTTATTTCTGCACCTAATGCTTCACATGCGTTTAAGGAAGCTAATGTATCTTCAGAAAAAAGAGGGTCTTTTAGCAGGGATTCTCCATCTCCAAGCGATGAAATGATAATAGCCCGGTGGGTGTAGCTTTTAGAAGGGGGTGCTTTAATTACTCCTTCTATAGCGTCGGTTTTTTGGATTGTCAGTTCCATTGAATCACTTAAATGATTATTTCAAGCAACCTTTTAAAAAAGGTTGATCAAAACTCTTATGCAATTGATCACTTAAACAATTATTTCAAGTATGGTGTCACTGGCAGTGTGTATCACTTCTACTTTTTCACCAGTTTTGCTCACAGCTTCTTTTTTAACCTCTACATGTTCAGGAGTTATTCTGCTACCTTCAATGATTATTTCCCCTTCTTCACCAAGTAAAGCCGCTGCTTTATCCATATCCTCCAATTGGAGGTATTTTAAAATTTTGGGAACGTCTCCTTTAAATTCAGGCCCTATTTTTGCCATTTGAGGGATGATTTCTGTTACTTTTTCTTTGATATCTGGTTTTCCAAACATTAATTCTATGTTATCTATTCTCATGGTTCCCTTAATATCGTTGATTAAATTTTCTATTTTCTTAGCTATCTCCTCATTTGTATAAATATTCAACGTTTTTATTTGAGCATTTAAAGGCATTTTATTCGATGATTTAAACCTTCTTATTTCTCCTATTAACTCTACTCCTATTTTACCAATCTCTTCTGATGCTTCATCAACAAGTTCAGCTTTGAATTTAGGCCATGAAGTTTTATGGATACTTATTTCTCCCATATATTGATAGATTTCATCTACAAAATGAGGAGTTAAGGGAGCTAAAAGCTTGAGAGATGTTGATATAACTGTTTGGAGAGTGTACTGTACTGCTTCTTTTGATTTTTTAAGCTCATCTCCATAAAGCCTGTATTTAACAGCTTCTATGTACTCATCACAGAAATCATGCCATACAAAGGCATGTATTTTGCCCACAGCATTTGCAAAGTTGTATGAATCTATTGATTCAGTTACATCAGCTACAATCCTGTTTAATTTTGATAAAATCCATTTATCCATAGGATTAAGGTTTTCACATATTTCTTCGCTGCTCATACTTGCCTTGAAGCCTTCTATATGCATATTGATGAATCTAAATGCGTTCCAGAATTTCCTGATGAATTTATAGCCATATTTAACGTCTTTCCATGCAAAGGGAACATCAGAACCAGGAACACTGTTTGCAGCCCAGAGCCTAAGCGCATCTGCACCATAATCTCCTAAAACTGCTTCAGTGGAGATAACATTCCCCCTTGATTTACTCATCTTATGGCCGTCTTCGCCAAATACCATTCCATTAACCACAATTTCATCAAAAGGCCTCTCATTAGTCAATGCTTTACATCTTAAAATTGTGTAAAATGCCCATGTCCTTATAATGTCGTGTCCCTGCGGCCTTAAGGATGCAGGGTAGTAATCTTTAAAACTTTCATCTGGCCAGTCAGCAATAGAAAGAGGGCTTATTGAACTGTCCATCCACGTGTCCAGAACATCAGTTTCTCCAGTAAAATCCCCGTTACCACATTCACACCTTCCTTCTGACCTTTCCTTGGTTGGATCAACAGGTAAGATATCCTCTGTTGCTATATGCACTTTTCCACACTCACTGCAGTACCATACTGGGACAGGGGTTGCAAAAATCCTTTGACGGGATATACACCAGTCCCACTCCATTGCACCGGTCCAGTTCAGGAGCCTTGTTTTCATATGCTCAGGAATCCATTTCATCTCGTCTGTAGCTTCTTTTACACCATATAACATGCTTTTAACATCTACAAACCATTGATTTTTGACCAGTATTTCTACTGGAGTTTTACATCTCCAGCATAATCCCACATTCTGCTCTATTTTTTCCTGTTTTTTAAGGTATCCTTCACTTTGGAGATCTTCAACGATTTTTTCCTTACATTCTTTAATGTTCATGCCAGCATATTTACATGAAACATCTTTCATTATACCTTTTTCATCTAAGGCTTCCACTATATCAAGGTTATACTTATTTACCCATAATACATCTGTTTTATCACCAAAAGTACAGATCATAACAGCACCTGTACCAAATTCAGGATCAACTTCTTCATCGGTTATTATTTCTACATTACGTCCAAAAAGCGGTATTTCAACGCGTTTACCTGCAAGTTTTTTATATCTTTCGTCTTCAGGATGTACAACGACAGCTACACAAGCTGATAGGAGTTCGGGTCTTGTTGTTGCTATCATAAGGCCTTCTTCTCTTTCTTCAACTGGAAATTCTAAAAAGTTCAGATAAGTTTCATTTTCATGATATTCTACTTCTGCAAAGGCTATTGCGGTTTCACACCGTGGACACCAGTTTACAGGGTGAATACCTCTATAGATAAGTCCTTTATCATACATTTTCAAAAATGAGAGCTGGGTTTTTCTCATGTATTCAGGGGTCATGGTTACAAATTCTCTGGACCAGTCCTGGGAAAAACCCAGTGAAATCATCTGTGTTTTCATCTGCTTGATGTTTTTAGCTGTTAAATCAATGCACATTTGCCTGAATTCTTCACGGGAAACATCACCTTTTTTGATCCCATGTATTTCTTCAACTTTAACTTCAGTTGGAAGTCCGTGGCAGTCCCAGCCTTGAGGAAAAAGTACGTTAAAGCCATTCATTCTTTTAAACCTTGCAATTATGTCAATATAGGTCCAGTTAAGAACGTGTCCCATGTGAGTAGCACCAGTAGGGTATGGTGGTGGTGTATCAATTATATAATCTGGTCCTGTTCCATCACCTGTAAACCTGTAAATATCCTCTTTTTGCCATTTATTTTGCCAGTATGTTTCTCTTTTATGATCATAGTCCTTTGAAATATTGATCTTGGTCATCTATTTTCTCCTTTATATATAAATTTAAAACAGTAAAGATTAGTAATTAATATTAGTTAAGTTAATTTGAAGTATAAGTTTAGAAAATTCATAATTTACATTTAAAACCGTAATTTATATTTACAACAATAGTATTTTGATAAAAATATATAAAAACATAGGTTGATTATTTCCTTAAAAACGGTGATATTATCATGGAACTTTTATGGTTTTATATAGCTATAGTTCTTGCAGTAAGTGATGAAGTCCACAGCAAAATAATGTGGAGCATTCTTGCAGATTTTTACATAATACTTGCAGGAATAATTAAAAGAACATTGGCATCTAATATAAAGGTCTGGATAGTCCATGAAGCCCTGGAAGCAATATTTCATTTCATCATCCTTTCCATAGTGTTTTTAAACATTGAAATTGGTGTACTTGCTGCTTTAATCCACATGGTAGTGGATATTTATCACCAGCTTGCAGGGCTTAAAATGACCCATTTACAGCACAGAGCACTGCATTTCACCTTAGAATCAATATTTTTTATACTGATATTTACACCATAGTAATATCATGAACTTTATTTAAAAACTGTTAAAAACTCTCTGGAGGCATAATTATGGATAATGCAGTGAATATTTTGTTAGTAGAAGATAATTCTGCTGATGCACGATTAATAGGGGAAGTTTTCAAAGATACTAATGTAGAAAACAAAATACATATAGTAAAAGATGGCATAGAAGCCATGGATTTTTTAAATAAAAAAAATAGTTATTCCAATGTCCCTAAGCCTGATATTATTTTACTGGATCTTAATTTACCCCGTAAGGATGGTCGTGAAGTTTTAAAGGAAGTTAAGAGTGATGAAGGTTTAAAAAGCATTCCGGTCATAATTTTAACCACATCATGTGCTGAAGAGGATTTAATCAGAACTTACAGAAATTATGCAAATTGTTACATAACTAAACCAGTTGATTTTAATGAGCTTTTGAATGTTATAACAGCAATTGAAGATTTCTGGCTTAAAATTGTTAAACTACCATAATCTGATTAGGAGTTGGTTAAATTAGAGAAGATAAGCTGATAAAGGTTTTAATAATTGAAGACAACCCTCAGGATTTAAGGTTAATAAAAGAGATGTTGGGTGAGGTTAATAATCCTTCATTTGAACTAACCAGTGCTGATAGGCTTGAAAATGGATTAAAAGATCTTTTAAACTATGTTTTTGATATACTGCTCCTTGATTTAAGTCTTCCAGATAGTACTGGGTTAAATACTTTTTTAAGCATCTATGAACAGGCGCCTGAGATACCTGTAGTAATATTAAGCGGATTTGATGATGAAGAAACTGCGGTAATGGCTGTCAGGGAAGGTGCACAGGACTATCTGGTTAAAGGTCAGGTTAACAGCCCCCTGCTTTCAAGGTCAATATCATATGCCATTGAACGTAAATCAATAGAAGATGAACTGATACGACACCGTTACTATTTAAATGAGCTTGTTGAGAAAAGAACTGAAGAACTGGAAGAAGCCAATATCTGTCTTCAAGAGGAGGTAAAAGAAAAGGAAATATTAATTGAGGAAATATACAGGCGAATACAGTTCACTTTACAGATTATCACCGGCATTATGGGCATGACTCCTTCAATTTCCAGTGATGAAGACTTAAATGAGCTGAACATTAAAAGTCAGACCCGAGTAAATGCAATAATGAAACTTAATGAAATTTTAGATGAATCTGAAGATTTTGCACTGGTTAATTTTTACAGATATACAGATGATCTTTTGAAATATTTATTTGACATTTATGGACTCCCTGAAAATCAATTTAAGGCATATTTAGACATGAAAGGAGCATTAATTGACATAAACACGGCAATACCATTAGGAATCATTTTAAATGAGCTTTTATCAGATAAATTAAAGGATCAGTTTGAAGAATGTGTTATTTACATAAGCTTGAAGTCTTATAATGGAAATATAAAGTTAAAAATAAGTTATCATGGTGCCTGTAAAGAGAAAATTAATGATAATGAGGATAAATCACATTTACAGTTAATTGAAGCATTACTTAGACAGTTCAATGGTTCAATAGATCTGGCTGAAGATGAAAGTGAAGTTAATATAATTTTAAATCAGGTAAAGCTATAAATTGAAGGCATAAAGGAGGTGAAAGTAAGAAAAATTAAAAAAGATATTAAACATACCTTCACCTGAGACTTTTAAGTCCTATCTTAACATGAGTTTCACATACAGATAAAATTTTAGCCATCTAAATGTGAACCATTTCACAGCTTGAGAAATTTTTTAAGTAGTATTTTTTAAAAAGGTAGAAATAAAGAAAGCTGATCCTAAAACCAGCACTATAGTTGCTCCTGAAGCAAGGTTAAAGATGTAAGAAAGCCAGAGACCTGAAGTAGTAAGAATGACGCCTAAAATTACTGAAAGAATCATGATATTTTCCATTTTAGATGTGATCTGTTTACTTACTGCTGCGGGAATGCTTAAAAGTGCAATTACAAGTATAACTCCCACAACTTTGATTAATACAACCACACTGAGGGCTACAATACATAAAAGAAGGATATAAACAAATTCTACAGGTACTCCTACCACTCTTGAAAATTCCTGGTCAAATGAAACAGCAAGAAATTCCCTGTAGAATAAAAGCACAGTGAAAATGATTATAAAGTCTAAAATAAGCATTAAAACAAGATCTGAAGAGGGAACAGTTAATATGTTACCAAATAAGTAACTGAAAAGGTCTGGAGCATATCCTGGAGTTAAGTTAATAAATATTACTCCTATAGCCATTCCAACGCTCCATAAAATACCGATAGCTGTATCTTCACTTATTTTTACTTTTTCGTTAATTAGCCCGATTCCCACTGCTGAAAGGACGCTGAATGGAATTGCTGCAACAATTGGGTTAATACCTATAAAAAAACCTAAACCAATGCCTCCAAATGCAGCATGGGAGATTGCACCGCTTATGGATACTATTTTTTTTACCACAACGTATGATCCTACAATACCGCAGGCAACACTAACTAAGACGGCTGCTATCAATGCATTCTGTATAAATCCATATTGGAGAAACTCCAGCACAATCAAACCCGCCAGATATCAATGCTCTTTAAATACTCTATGTGGGATTCCATGCCCAATTATTTCTATTGGACAGCTATAGGCAGCTTCAATACCTGCAGCTGAGCCTTCTGGAGTTCCATGATAATATAATTTCCGGTTAAGGCAGGCAATATTATCTACATAGGAAGAAGCTACTCCTACATCGTGAGTTACAAGAATTATGGCCATTTTAAGTTTAAGGGATGATAGAAGTTCATAAAAGGATTTCTGCATTTCAGGATCAACACTTGCTGTTGGTTCATCAAGTAAAAGCAGCAGTGGTTCTCTTACAAGGGCTCTTGCAATAAACACTCTCTGCATCTCCCCTCCAGAAAGTTCATTTATCTGTCTATCTTTAAATTCAAGCATTTCAACAGAATTTAAAGCATTGATAACTGCTTTTCTATCTTCATCTTTGTAATTTTTAAATAATCCGTTGTATCTGCCCATCAGCACCACTTCAAAAACGTTGATGGGAAAAGAAATATCAAAATAAGTTTTTTGTGGTAAGTATCCTGTTAACTTCAGTGCATCTTTTTGATTTTTGCCAAATATTTTAATGCTTCCCTTAAGTGGCTTAACCAGGCCTAAAATAGCTTTTAAAAGCGTACTTTTGCCGCCCCCATTAGGACCTATAATTGCCATGAAATCGTTTTTACAGGCCTCAAGATTAATATCTTCTAAAATAGTAATGCCGTTGAAATTTACGCTCAAATTATTAATTTCCAGTGCTTTATCAGTCATGACAGACTCCTTTAAAACTGATTAATTTTGAAGCGAGCTTTTAAATGCTTCGGTCACTTTATTTAAGTTTTCAATGTAGTTTTTATCAAGATCATCTATCATCACCACCTGCCCCCCAATTTCAGATGCTACACTTTCAGCACTTTTTCTGCTGAACTGGGGGGAAATGAAAACTACTTTAATATTTTCTCTTCTTGCCTGGTCAATCAGGCTTACCATACCCTGTGGGGTTGGTTCTTTACCATCTTTTTCAATTGCTATTTGAGTAAGGCCGTAATCCCTGCAGAAATAGCCCCATGCAGGATGATAAACCAGAATTTTTTTATCTTTTGCTCTGGCTAATGTTGCAGTAATATTTTTATCTGCATTATCCAGTTCCTGGAGATATTTATCCTTATTTGATTTATAGTAATCTCTATTAGCAGGATCTACCTGTATAAGTCCCTGATAAATGTTTTCAACCATTATCTTTGCATTTCGAGGTGAAACCCAGACATGTGTATCATATCGACTTTCTTCCCCATGCTGATGGTCGTGCTCTCCTATGTCCTCATTAGGTATAAAACTAATTCCTTTAGAACAGTTTACAACCAGCATGTTTTTGTTAATTTCAGTTAGCTTATCCATCCAGACTGTTTCAAATTCCAGTCCTGAACCAACCTGTGCATACATTTTTGCGCTGCTTATTTCTTTAAGCTGTTCTGGGAGGGGTTCGTAGGTATGAGGATTGGCTCCTGCTGGAACCATTGTAGTAACTTTTACCTTATCTCCTCCAACCTTTTCCACAAATTCTGCTTCAGGAGGTATACTAACCACAACACTTATTTTATCCGGATTCTTTATGTTCGCCTGAGTTTGGGATGATGGGTAGATTAATATTACTGCTGCTGCAAAGCAAATAATAAGCACTGATATGATTATTATCCTTCCCTTTTTCACATAATCACCTGAATGAATGAAAGATCTTGTATAACCTACTATAAGTTATTATTAATATTTAAATATTATGTTAATAAAGTTTAGCATAGTATTTAAATAAAGTTATTAAATAGTATATTAATATTATATGTTATCATAATCTGATTAGACTTGTTATGGCTGGAGGTACAGGTTATGCCCATTATAAGTATTTCTTTAAATGAAAAACTGCTGGAAGAAATTGATAAATTAAAGGATGAAACTGGTTATTCAGGCCGTTCTGATGTTATCAGGGCCAGTGCTCGAATGTTAATATCTGATAGTAAAGAAAAAGAAGATTTAAATGGAGATATTAATTCTATACTTGTATTGATTCACAATCAGGAAGTAGAAGATAAGGTTACTGAAATCAAACACGATTTTGAGGATATAATCAATACACAGATACACAGCCATTTAAAGGGACATAAATGCCTGGAAATATTTATTTTAGAAGGAAATGCAGAAAGAATAAAAGAAATATCCAGAAAATTCCAGATAAACCGTAAAATTGATTATGTTAAGTTAATTGTCGTTTAATTGGTTAAGAGTAAAATGCTTATATTTCAAATTTAAATGGAAGGAATGATCGATTTATCACTGATTCTCAGATTGTTATGAAAAGGGGATTGTTATGTTTAAATAGCAAAATAGTAAATACTTAATTGAAATAGAAATAATTTAATCACTTATTAAGTGGGCAAGGGAGTTAGACCTATTGTAGAGGTGTTATCCACTCTTTAACAATACTACTCTCCATTGGTCTCTGATTTTACGCCCATCCATCTAATCTTAATGGAGACAAGAAAATGGAATTTGAGTTTCTAAAAGACAAAGAAATAATTGTAGCCTCTAACAGAGGGCCAGTGTTATTTAAAAGGGATGAAAAAGGGATTATTGAACTTATACGGGGTAAAGGAGGTATTGTCGGATCGATGATACCTTTCCTTGAAAAAACTCATGGTACCTGGTTTTCTTCAGCAATTGGAGAATGTGACGAGTATATGAATGATAAATACAATTCTAAAGTACCTATTCCACTTACAGACCCGGAATATTATGTCAGATTGATTAAAACAAGAGAAGATATTTATAATGGCTTCAATGGCAAATTCGCCAATCCACTGCTCTGGTTTATTCATCATTCCATGTGGAATCCTCCCTATTCACCCTGTGCAGACGATGAACTGCATCAGGCATGGGATTCATACAGGTATGTAAACTCTAAATTTGCAGATGCAATAGTGGATGCAGTATCTAAGTCAAATAAAACTCCGATTGTAATGTTACAGGATTATCATATCTATTTAACCCCTAAATTAATAAGAAAACAGCATCCTCATGTTTTAATGACTCAATTTGTCCATATACCATTTCCCCCACCTGAAATATTTCAGCAACTTCCAAATCACATGCAGATCAAGATATTAGACAGCATACTTACAAATAATGTACTGGGATTTCATATACCTCGCTACATGAACAACTTCTTACAAACAATCAAACAGATTCTACCCGCCGCTTCTGTGGATGATCTAACAGGAGATATTCTGTATAAAGGGCATACCTGCCATGTAAGAACATATCCTATCAGTATTGATATAGAAACGATGCAAAAGCAAGCACAAAGTCCAGAAGTGATTGCAAAGGAAGCAGAAGTAGATGCAATGATTGGAAACTGTAAATTAATCTACAGAACAGACCGAACAGACTTATCTAAAAATATTATCAGAGGATTCCAGGCCTATGACATGTTCCTTGATAAATATCCAGAATGGAGAGAAAAAGTTAAATTTGTAGCAACCTTAATGCCTTCAAGGCAGGATATAAAGATTTACAGAGATTACACCGATAAAATAAAGGATCTGGTCAATGAAATCAACGAAAAATATGCTACACCTCACTGGGAACCGATTAAATACATATGCAGAGGAGATTACAATCTGGTAGTTGCTCTTTTGAAAAGATACGATGTTTTAATGGTTAATCCCATATTAGACGGCATGAATATCGTGGCCAAAGAAGGAAGTGTTGCAAACGAAAATAATGGCGTATTAATCCTCTCTACAGGGGCTGGATGTTATGAAGAATTGAAAAATGGAGCTATTTGTATAAATCCTTTTGATCTAAGACAAACTGCAGAATCAATCGATACAGCATTATTAATGGATGATGAAACAAAAGCCCAGATGATTAAAAATGCACGGGAAGCCATACAAAGAAATGACATGAATAAATGGGTATCTGATCAGTTAATGGACATTGAAGCTGTCATGTACGAGGGACAAAAACTTGAATCAGGTGAAGAACCTGAGAAAGTTAAAATCTCTCAAAACACTGGAAATGAATTCAATAGATGCATTTAAAAAGATAAAGGTGTTGCCCATTCAACTTCATGATATCTTGAAAAAATCCCAAAAAGAGAAGGCCCTGCCCCATGTTATTGCCTACAACAGAATTGATGGCCCCGGGTCCAGTCTGGATTTATGTGAATTTCAGCAGGCATTCTGGAAAATACCAGATATACCAGAAAATGATGATCCAGCAAGAAAATGGACCCAAAATATTCCAAGAACAGTGGGCATAACCATAGATACTGGAACCCGAATTGAGGCACATCCATTTAATCCAGAACTTATAGGTGTTAAATCTGTTGAATACAAAACTGAAGTCAGCGCACGTCCAGGTGAAGTAGTTCCAGTTAAGGAGAACTGGCTGCTTAAAATACTTGAAATATTTAATCTCTCAGGAGTAAAATTTGTTTTAAAAAATTTAAGAGAGGGTATACAGTCTTCAGGACTCGGCGGATCATCAACCGCCACAACAGGCGTATGTATACTTGCAAATGAATTAGCAGGACGGCCATTTACAGATATACAACTGATTTCATTAGCTTCCCGTATTGAACAGGGATATGGAATAAGTATCACCGGAACACAGGAGCAATCCAACGTTATTTTTGGAGGGGTAACTGATTATGTATGGTTTCCATGGGGTATACCTGGAAGTTCGGGCACAGGCTATGGTGAATCTTTAAGATTTCAGCTGATTCCACCAGAAGATTACCCACTTTTAGAGGAGAGGACAGCCATTTTTCACACTGGAAAACCTCGTCTAAGTTCAGAAGTTAATTTAGCATGGAGAAACGCTCTTTTAACTCCAGCAGGATACAGTTTACTTTCTAAGAAAATGAAGATAGCTTACAGGTTTCGTGAAGGACTAAGACTACAAAAATGGAGACATGTCCTTGAATCAATAGATAAGTACCGTAAAATACGAACCAAACTATGTGAAGGTTATATGGAAGGTTCCAGGGATTTACTGGAACGTGCCCAGAACTGTAACTGCACTGCTTTTCCACTGGGCGCTGGTGGAGGAGGTGGAGTTCTCTTATTTTCTCCTAAGCCTGAATCTCTGGAAAAGTTGCAGGAGGACCTTAAAGGTATTTATAGAGAAATCCCCTTTAAAATACGATCTAAAGGCCATGAAATTAATAATATCGGGAGTGTAAGCGTTCTCTAACTTAAAATATTGGATTAATCTATTTTATGACTTAAGCTGGTGTTAAATTGGGTGAAGCTAAGAAAAATAAAGCCCTCCATTAAAAAATAATTTAAAACTAAAACCTGCCCAGACCAATCCGAGCAGCACTCTGTTCAGCTTCCTTCTTACTCTTCCCACTTCCTACACCACAGTTCTCTCCCTCAATAATAACGGCCATAGTAAAAGTCTTCTCATGAGGTTCCCCCTCTTCTTTTATCAATTCATAACTCAATTCCAACCCATCACCATCACAAAACTGCTTTAATTCTGACTTATAATCATAAAAAAAGATATCTCCATTCTTAATATGAGGTATAACCGTCTTTGAAAGAAATTCCTGAACAGTGTCCAGTCCCTGATCCAGATACAACGCCCCAATAAAGGACTCAAATGCATCACTGATCACAGAATCAGTTTCCCTCCGGGTTAACTCCACTCCAGCACCATATTTTATGTATTTGTCCAGCCCAAGCTCAGTAGAATAAGTATAAAGTGCTTTTTTACAGACGTAATTAGCCCGTATACTGGTTAGCTGGCCTTCTGTTAAATTAGAGTCGCTATTATATAGAAATTCAGATACCACCAGATCTATGATGGCATCTCCTAAAAATTCCAGCCTTTCATAGCATTCACTTAACCCATTCTCATTAGCATAGGACTCATGAAGGAAAGCAATCTCATAGAGATGGGGATTAACAGGTTCAATTGAATATTTTTTTAGTAGCTGCATATTATCTGTTTATATTATACTCAAATATTTATGTTAGTACCTCTAATTAAAAATCAGTGAAATATCCGTTTCCCACGATCCTGCAATTGAAACATATTCAATGCTTAAATTTTAAAAAAACGTCACTTTCCACTTCAATGAGGTTCAAAATGGAAAAAAGAAACAAAATAATACTGGTAGCATCATTAACTGTCATTTTTTTAGGAACAGCGTTTGCATCATTCTATCTAATTAGTACAGAGGATAATTTTTTAAATGAGAGTAATTTCATCTCTGATTCTGGTAACATCAGTGATTCCCGTTTAAATATTTCTGATAATTCTAAAAATATTCCTAATACTCCAGTTATATCCGAAAAAATCCTTGGAAGTACCGATTATGGTAAAGTAACTGTAGAGGGGCCGTTTGGTAACTCAAACTCTCCAGTTAAAATTGCAGTTATAGTGGGTGTGCATCCTCTTGAATCTAATTCTCATAAAGCAGCTGTTGAATCAATTAAAAGCCGCCAAAAATCCTTAAATTACTGCTACTATATTTACAGGATTACTGTTACTAAAGATGCCCAGGATTATGATAAAGGAAGAATGAATGGGCAGCTACTGGCCAGTAAATTTGCTGTTAACCATATAATCCATCAAAATTATAATTTAGCCCTGGATATACATTCTAATCGGGGAAATTACAGGGAAAAGTGGTTTGTCTTTGCCCCCCTGGAAGATGGAAAATCTAAATCTGTTGCACTTAAGATAAAGGATAAATTACCAGGATTTGTATATTACAATCCTCCTTCTCAGACAAGCCCTAAATATGTTACTATTCCATTAATTAATGCAGGAACGCCATCTGTTGTTTATGAAACTTATCTTTATGAACCATATGGAGCTACAGAAAGATATGCTAATAATTTCATAAATGCTGTTGATAATATTAAAATATAGAATTTTGGAATTAAAATTTAAAACATGGTGTCTCATTAATTTTCACACAAACAGACACCTGATCAATAATTGATAACTGATTTTTTAAAAATGAATTCTTAATAACTGCAAACATGAGAACATATCAGTTTCATAGGAGCAGACACAAAATATATACAATAGTTTGGATATAAAATACATTCGGGAATACCCGAACATCATTCAGGTTAAAGATAGTGAGGAGAAGAAAGTGAAAACAGAAGAACTATGCACTGTATGCCCTAAATGCGGCTGTAAGGATAAACATATAATCAGGTCTGATGATCATTCTGGGCCAATTATTGGAATAGAATACAAAAATACTGGATGCCGAGCCCCTGAAGGATCCAAGTTCCGCTGCAGTGAGTGTGGATACATCTTCGGCTAATTTTTTCAGGTTCATCTTTATTAACACGACTGCAAAATATCAGAACATTAATAGTTAATGAGTACTAACCTACAATAAGACTCAGTGATTTATAGGCATGAAATGATAGAACCATACAAAGGAAGGGTTTTTGACCCCTGCTGCGGCTCTGGGAGTATGTTTGTTCAAAGTGAAAAGTTCCTTGAAGCTCATGGAGGTAAAAAAGGAGAACTTTCCATATTTGGGCAGGAATCAAACCAGACAACCTGGAGACTGTGCAAAATAAACCTTGCAATCAGGGGAATTGATGCAAATATCCAGTGGGAAGACAGTTTTCATAAGGACATGCACAAAGATCTTAAAGCTGATTATATCCTTGCAAATCCACCTTTTAATGATAAAGACTGGAGAGGAGAACTTCTACAAAATGATGTTCGGTGGAAATACGGCGTACCACCCAAAAGGAACGCTAATTTTGCGTGGGTGCAGCATTTTATACATCATTTAAACCCAACTGGGATCGCTGGTTTTGTTCTGGCTAATGGATCCATGTCTGCTGGTGGACAGAAGGTAAAATAAGGGAAAAAATAGTTGAAAACGACCTTGTGGACTGTATGGTTGCTTTACCGTCACAGTTATTTTATAATACGGGAATTCCTGCCTGTTTATGGTTTGTTACACGAGATAAAACAAATAGTAAGTTTAGAGATAGAAATGGGGAGGTTCTTTTTATTGATGCCCGTAAAATGGGCATAATGGTTGATAGAACACACAAGGAATTAACTGATGATGATATAGCAAAAATTGCTGATACCTATCATGCCTGGAGAGGTGAAGGCGGAGAATATGAAGATGTTAGGGGTTTCTGCAAGTCTGTGGCCATTGATGAAGTGCGGAAGCACGGGCATATTTTAACTCCTGGAAGGTATGTTGGAGTGGAGATTGAAGAGGAAGATGACGAAGTTTTTGAGGAGAAGATGAAGAAGCTCACAGCAGAACTTGGGGAACAGTTTAAGGAATCTGAAAAACTCGAAAAGGATATTATAGAGAACTTGCAGATGATAGGTTATGAAATTTAAATTGTTCGTTAGTGGGAATCAGACAGAGTTAAAGGAAGAACGTTTTGCAGTTAAGGAAGTTATAACCAACAATCATATTTTAAATAATCATTTTGATGTGTTTCTCTTTGAAGACTTGCCTGCAAAGGGTGAAGACCCTGTTTCTACTTACATTGATGAAGTGGAAAAGAGCGATATCTATATTGGGCTTATCGGCAACGTTTATGGAGAACCCAATGATGCTGGCTTATCCCCAACTGAACTTGAATTTCAAACATTTATCAACACAAATCCACATAATGAAAGACTTATTTTTATAAAAGGAAAATCCGATGCAAATAGAGAAGATAAAACACAGAAATTTATCCAGAATATAAAGAATTTAGCCACATACAAGCGATTTGATGGCTTAGATGATTTAAAAAGCTATGTTGAAGACAGTCTTACTTTATACCTTTATGATAAGCATATAATACGTAGTGAACCATTTGATATGGCAGTATGTTTTGATGCAGGTTATGATGATATTAATGAGGATTCAGTGAAAGATTTCTTAGAAAAGAGAGCCACTGAATTAAATCTGGGCGTTCCCTCAAGACCAGTAAAAGATTTTCTTGTTGACATCTTAAAGGTTGTAAAGGAAGTTGACGGCGAATTTAAACCAACAAATACTGGTTTGCTCTTTTTTGGGAAAGATCCTGCTGAATTTATCCCCCAAAGTGAGATAAAAATGGTGCGTTTTAACGGTGTAACAAGACTCCAGACCATTGACAGCAAAGAGATAAGTGGAAGGATATATGAAATGCTTGATGAGGCAGAAATCTTTTTTAAAAGAAATACACGTCTTGCAAATAAAATTGTGGGATTTAAGCGTGTTGATATACCTGAGTATCCATATGAAGCTGTAAGAGAGGCTTTAATTAATGCAATAGCTCACAGGGACTATGATCGTGATGAATCATCAATTATGTTTTCCATTTTTGACGATAGAGTTGAGATAAGTAACCCAGGAGGGCTTTTACCCGGTTTAAACATCCGCAAGCTTGAAGGGAAGCATGCCACCCGAAATAAGAAGATCTGTTCAATTTTTAAAGAAACCATGTATATGGAACGATATGGTACTGGAATTATAAAAATGAAGAATTTGATGGGAAAACACGGCCTTGAAGAGCCAGAATTTGAGGAAGAAGGAGATTTCTTTGTTGTGCGATTCTATGGGCCTGGCGAGAATATTCTTGATCTGGTAAATGATATTCCTGATGAGCAGATGACTGATTTAAAAGAGTTAGGTTTGAATGACAGGCAAATTGAAGCTTTGAAAATGATGGTTAATGAAAACATAACTTTTACCAATAGTTTATATCAAAAAACATTTAATTTGGAGAGAAGAACCGCTTCAAGGGATCTTAAAAAATTATTAGATCTTAAACAGATTCGTAGGATTGGATCAGGAAGAGCAACGAAATATAAAGCAAGTTAAAATTTGTGTCCTATTAATTGGAAAAATGTCCTATTTAATGACCTATTTTTTAGTGGCTCATTAAATGTTAAAATGTCCCTATTAAATGTCCCATTTATAAAAACATGAAAATTTTGCAAGGGGTAGGGGTAGTAGGTATTAGCTGCTGACATTTAAGTCTAAAAATATAATAAGGTAGAAACATGAAAAAAACAGGGTTTAAAGAGGTTAAGGGTTTTAAAGAAGAATTCGCGAAGCTTGTTGAAGATCCTGATAGAATAAAGTTTAGAGAATTTATAAAACAAAGTACTGGAGAATATCCGCATATTGACTTTAAAGAAATATGGCAAGAAGATTCTAAAGTTGCTAAAGATGTTTTAGGATTCTCTAATTCAGGGGGAGGAGCATTAATAATTGGTGTGAAAGAAGAAACAGATAAAAGCCTAACACCAGTTGGTATTGATCCTTTAAAAGATAAGACAAATATTAAATCCAAACTTGCAAATTATTTGCCATCAGATTTAAAGTATGAAATATTGGATTTTGTATATGGAAATGATGTAGAATGGGATAAAATAAAAAATAAAAAGTTTCAAGTATTAATAGTTGAAGATACTCCAGAATATTTGCCTTTTATTTCATTAAAATCATATGACACTGTACTATACAAAAATAAAATATATTATAGGGGTAAAACTAACACTGAAGAAGCAACTCATGAAGAAGTTAAAAAAATACTCAATAGAAGATTGGATACTAATGTAAGTACTACTGCCGAAGACGAATTTAAAGAACATATTCAACAATTAAAGGTCTTATATTCTTTTGTTGATGAATATTATATGTCACCATCTGTATTTGAGATTGTATCTACACTTTCTTCGAAGGTAAGGAACATTTCTTTGGGTATAATGAAAGAAAAAAACCCCAACTACCCTGAAGAAGATTTTGAGGACGTCATTATTAAAATGATTGAAAGAAAAAAGAAGATCATTGAAAATTTGATTACTGTACGATAATATGACTAATAAAACAGGATTTAAAGAAACTGAAATAGGATTGATTCCTGAAGATTGGGGGTTAAGAAAATTTTCTGATCTAATTGAAATAATAGGCGGAGGAACTCCAAAAACAAGCATTCCTGAATATTGGAATGGAGGAATACCTTGGCTTTCAGTCGTTGATTTTAATAATAACTTTAGAACTGTCGAGTTTACTGAAAAAACAATTTCAAAGCTAGGATTAGAAAACAGTTCAACAAAGTTATTAAAAAAAGGAGATATTATTATCTCTGCAAGGGGAACTGTAGGTGCTATTGCCCAATTAGGTCAAGATATGGCATTTAACCAATCTTGTTATGGACTTAAGGCTAAAAAAGAATTAATTAATAATGATTTTCTTTATTATCTACTTAAATTTAGTTTAAATATTTTAAAACAAACCACTCATGGATCCACGTTTGATACAATAACTACGAATACTTTTGATTTATTAAATGTTCCATTTCCGCCAATAATAGAACAAAAAAGAGTAGCTGAAATTCTCTCTTCTTTAGACAATAAAATCGAACTCAACCAGAAAATGAACCAGACCCTCGAAAAAATCGGGCAGGCAATTTTCAAGCACTGGTTCATTGACTTTGAATTCCCAGATGAAGAAGGCAAACCGTATAAATCAAGTGGTGGCGAAATGGTTGATTCTGAGCTTGGGGAGATACCTAAAGGTTGGGAAGTAAAGGATTTAAAAGATTATGTTAAGTTTGAAAGAGGAATTGAGCCAGGTAGTAAAAATTATTTTAAGTATCAACAAGAGAGTATGATCCCTTTTTTAAGAGTCGGTGATTTATCTGGAAAAAGGGTATCAAACATTTTTATTGAGGAAGAATCCTCTAAAGGTAAAATATGTAAAGAAGAAGACATTTTATTATCTTTAGATGGTACAGTTGGTATTGTTGCTGTTGGATATAGAGGATCATACTCAACAGGTATAAGAAAAATTGTTATTACTGATAAAAGTATAATTAATAAATCATTTGTATGGTGTTTCCTAAAAACAGGTTATATACAAGATCTTATAAAAGAGCATTCTGCTAGTAAAACAACCATAGCACATGCTGGAAAAGCTATAGATTTTATGAGAATGATTTTATCAGATAAAAAAACGATGACCAATTTTGATAACTTAGTTAGTCCTCTATTTGCACAAATAATATCAAATATTAAAGAATGCCAAAACCTTTCTAAAATCCGTGATTCACTCTTACCAAAACTAATGTCAGGAAAAATAAGACTAAATAAACCAATTAACTCTAATCATGAATTATCAAAAGAATTAGAGGCATGAAATGAATAAATTAACAGAAGACGCAGTCGAACTTGCAGCCCTCGAAATCCTCCACGAACTCGGCTACAAAATCGCATATGGCCCCGACATCTCCCCAGACGGCAATTTCCCTGAAAGAGAACTATATTCAGACGTTATCCTCAAAGATCGGCTACAAAATGCAATTTACAAACTAAACCCACACATTCCACCAGCAGCAAAAGAAGAAGCCGTTAAAAAAATTTTAAGAACTGAAAGCCCCCACCTACCTGTTAACAACGAAAGATTCCATAAAATGCTCGTTAACGGTGTTATCGTGGAATACAGAAAAGATGAAGGCACTGTTCACGATATTGTACATCTTTTTGATTTTGAAGACCCCCAAAACAACGATTTCCTCGCCGTTAACCAATTCACAGTAATTGAAAATAACAACAACAGAAGACCAGACATTGTTTTATTTGTTAATGGGCTGCCACTTGCTGTAATCGAACTTAAAAACCCTGTTGATGAAAAAGCAACCGTTAAAAAAGCTTTTAACCAGATTGAAACCTACAAAAATCAAATCCCTTCTTTATTCACTTTTAATGAAGTTTTAGTCTTATCTGATGGAATTGAAGCAAAAGCAGGAACTATAACATCTAAATGGGAAAGGTTCATGCCCTGGAAGACCATTGAGGGCGAAAAAGAGGCAGTGAAAGTCATGCCTCAGATGGACGTTCTATTTCGTGGAATGTTTCAAAAGAAAGTTCTACTTGACTTATTAAGACATTTCATTGTTTTTGAAAAAGAAAAAAATAAAACAGATAAAAAAATTGCTGCATATCACCAGTACCACGCTGTAAATAAGGCAATTAACGCCACGATCAAAGCCTCAAGTCCTCACGGTGATAAACGGTGCGGTGTAGTCTGGCACACTCAAGGATCAGGTAAAAGCCTTATTATGGCATTTTACACCGGTAAACTTGTTTTATCACTTGATAACCCCACAGTTGTGGTTATAACAGATAGAAATGACCTTGATGACCAGCTTTTTGGCACATTCAGCAGCTGCCAGGATTTGTTAAGGCAGGAACCAGTTCAGGCTGACTCGAGGGAACATTTACAGGAGCTTCTAAGTGTTTCATCTGGTGGAGTTGTTTTTACAACCATTCAGAAGTTCTTCCCTGAAAAGAAAGGCGGAAAATATCCCGTGCTTTCTGATAGAAGAAACATCATTGTTATTGCAGATGAAGCCCATAGAAGCCAGTACGACTTTATAGATGGATTTGCAAGATACATGAGAGATGCACTTCCCAACGCTTCCTTTATTGGTTTTACTGGAACTCCTCTTGAGCGCGGCGATAAAAACACCGTTAATGTATTCGGTAATTACATCGATATTTACGATATTGAACAGGCTGTTGAAGACGGAGCAACTGTAAGGATATTCTATGAAAGCAGGCTTGCAAAACTTGAATTTAGGGAAGATAAACGACCTGCAATTGACCATGACTTTGAATATGTAACAGAAGGGGAAGAAATAGCAAGAAAGGAAAAATTAAAGAGTAAATGGGCCAGATTTGAAGCTATTGTTGGTAATGAGAAGAGAATCAAACGTGTTGCCCGTGATATTGTGGATCACTTTGAAAAACGGCTTGAGGCGATGGAAGGAAAAGGAATGATCGTCTGTATGAGCCGCCGGATCTGTGTTGATCTTTACAGCGAAATAATCAAATTAAAACCAGAATGGGATGATAAGGGCTTTCTTAAGGTTGTTATGACTGGAAGTGCAAGCGATCCTGTAAAATGGCAGCAGCACATCAGAACAAAACAAAGAAGGAAAGAATTAGGGGATTTATTCAAAGACCCTGACACTGATTTTAAACTTGTAATCGTTAGGGACATGTGGCTTACAGGATTTGACGTTCCAAGCCTTCATACAATGTATATAGACAAACCAATGAAGGGCCATGGCTTAATGCAGACCATTGCCCGGGTTAACCGTGTTTATAAAGATAAACCCGGCGGACTTATCGTTGATTACCTTGGAATTGCAGCAGAACTTAAAAATGCACTCTCCGAGTACACTGAAAGTGGCGGTAAAGGAAAACCAGCACTTGATCAGGAAGAAGCAGTTGCGGTAATGCTTGAAAAATACGAAATAGTGCAGAATATGTTCTTTAATTTCAATTACGATGATTACTTCACTGCAAAAGCAATGGAGAAGATGCAGATTATAAGGAATGCTGAAGAACACATACTTCAGCAAGATGATGGTGAGAAAAGGTTCTTA
>JAVSLW010000041.1 GCA_039666455.1 Methanobacterium sp.
AACAAAGCGTGCGCTGCCCATATTAAATTCTAATATATCCTGTTGCTCTTTATTCGGATATATTCTATATTTATAGGATTTAGTTACGGTTTTCATCGTTTTTGTCTAATTCTGGTTTCATTATTTATTATAATTATGTTTTCACAGTATTTAACCCTTTGATTTAAGTATTAATCTGAAAATTCATCTAATGACTTATAGAAATCATAGTACTCTTTCAGAAATTCCATAAACTTTTTCAGTCATTTCAACATGAATCATGTAAGCATCTTCTTCAGTTAAAATACCGTCCCTTAAAAGCTCTTTAGTACGTTTTGGAACTGTTTTTGGACCGAGAACTGCCCCTGGACGGCTTTTCATGTCAAGGTAATCTGTTTCCATTAGAAAATTATTTCCCTTTTTTAATCCCTCAACTAAAACGCTTCTTGTTGCAATTAAAGATGGTGTTAAACCATGGGTTTCCTCTTCACTAACAAGAGGCCCTGAGAAATGTTTTATGACCCGTTTTCTATCAATTCCTGCTTTATCAGCCATTTCAGCAAATTCTAAAAACTGTTTTTCACCAGCACTTTCAGTGTGGAGCTGTAAAGCGCAATCAGCATCTGCAGCAAGTTCCATTGCGTACAGGATAAGTTTATTGTGGACTTCAAGCTCTTCTTTTGAAACTTCATAGTGTGGCCGCCCTATTTCCCCCATTGCAATGGCTTCACCTTCCAGTACCAGTTTCTGCGCTGATTCCAGAGCTTCTCTCATCATTTTTTCAGCGATGGAAAGTTCCATACAGTTTTCAATGCGTCTTGAAAGTTCTGCAGGATGAGGTCCAACAATTGCAAACGCTTTTACATCAACCCCGGCATTTATTTTACCCACGCATTTTATGACAAGCTCCATAGCCTCATTAAAGCTACATGATCTTCGGGCAGTCCATGTGGGTTTATTTGGAATGATCATAACATTTCCTCCGGCCCTCTGGAATTTTTTAGCAACTTCAACAGGACCTTCGCCGTTTAAAGGGTCAACATGTATATGGTTATCTGTAATAATCAGATCTTTCATAGAATTGCCTCAGAGAGCTTATCTGTAAAAAATTTATTCTATTTTCTACTCATCACTAGAGCATTTTCAAAGATACTTACGGGAGGATAAATCCCTGTCCATATTTTAAAGGCTTCAACTCCCTGATAAATTAACATTTTAATGCCAGATACAGTTTTTGCTCCACAGTTTTCAGCTTCTCTTAGTAGACCTGTTTTCAAGGGATTATAAACAATATCATTAACAATGAGATTTTCATGCATCATCTCTGATTTAACAATCGGTTCATCGTCAGTATGGGGATACATTCCAATGGGAGTGGTGTTAATCAGAATATCAGCATCTAAAAGCTCATTTTCAAGCCTTTTACCAAAATCTGCAGTTTTAACATCTAAATTCAGTTTTTCAACAATATTTTTTTGAAGGTTAAGGGCGTTTTCAGGAGTTCTATTTGCAATTACAAGTGATCCTGCACCTTCAAGGAGTATTTGAAATGCAATGGCACGTGCTGCTCCTCCAGCACCTAAAATAATAATTTTTTTATTTTTCACAGTGCTAACTTCTTCAATGGCCTTAACAGCACCAATACCGTCTGTGTTAAATCCTTTGGCGTGATTTCCATTGAATTTAATGGTGTTAACAGCACCGATAAGCTCTGCAATTTTATCTACAGAATCAAGGTGCTTAATAACTTCTGTTTTATGGGGAATGGTCACATTAAGCCCTTTTATGTTTAAAGATTTTGACCCCATTATTGCATCTTCAAGAGCATTTTCAGCCACTAAAAAAGGCACGTAGATATAGTCAAGGCCTAAATACTTAAAAGCAGCATTATGCATTAGTGGGGATAAACTGTGCTCTACAGGATTTCCAATTATTCCAGTAACGTTGGTCTTACCAGTTATCATTTTATCCTCTTAATCTTAATTGATTTTTTAATCTGCTTATGAACATATCAATAGAATATTTTATATTGTATCAGATAATAAAGATTGGTGTATTAAATGGGAGAAACATTAAAGTTTGAAAATAGAGGAGAAATTTGATGGCTGTAAAGCAAAGATTTGTTCTGGATACAACTGCATTTACAGATATGCAGCTTAGAAAAGAATTTGGAAACGAAAGCCTGACAGAAACAGTAAATTTACTGATAGATCTAATTGCCAAGTCACGGATAAAGCTTAACATGAGCTGTCACATGCCTCCAATAACATATAAAGAACTTATAAATTATTTAACCAGATATGAATGCCCTGAAGAAGTACTGGTGAAAACTGAGACATGGATCGTCAAAAAAACTCCTGATAGATACGAAACCAAAATCCCCTCTGAAATATTTTATGAATATGTACAGGATATGAGGGAGCGGATGAATAAAGGAATGAGAATATCCGAAAATGCATTATGGGAAACTGCTGTAGAGTCAATGGTCATGTTATCCAAAGGAAATAAAAAATCAGATATTGAGCTTGAAATTATTGGATCTGCAATTAAAGACTTCAGGAAAAAATACAGGGCTGCATTAAGAAAAGGTACCCTTGACAGCGCTCCTGATCTGGATGTGCTCCTTCTGGCCAAGGAATTGGGTGCAGGTGTTGTAGCAGCAGATGAAGGTATCAGAGTTTGGGCAGAAAGACTTGGATTAAGGTTTTTAAGTGCAAAATCATTCCCAAAAATGGTTGGAGAATATTTAAAATATTATGAATGAAATGTTATCTTTTGATCTTGAAATGGTTGATTTTAACTCATCTACCTCTTTTTTAGACCCATAATAAAAGATCTTCTGTCACACATCTCATCATTAGTGTTGCAGATAGAGTTTCTAACCCATTTATAAACTTTTTTTGTTTGTGTGTATTGCCAGGTTTGGGAAATTATGTTTATTCCGTTTTCAGGTCTTTGTACATCAAACAAACCTTTTATCATTTCTATCATTTTTTCACCATATTTTTAAAGGAATTTCAATCCCTCAAAAATTCAAAGAATTTTTGGGGCCAGCAAAAACATAGTTTTGCGGTTCAGGAAACGGAGCTAACAAATCTTTCGATTTGTGCTCCAAAAACCTTCGGTTTGAGAGTTTCCTTCAACGCCAAAAAAATCTTCAGTTTTTTTGAGCGCTGAAATTAGTTTATTTTTTAACTTTTTTGTGCATATATATTTATCTATCACAGGTAGATTTCAATCCTAAAATAGTCTAATTTTAACTTTTCTGCCATAAATACATTGTTATCGTCGATCCCTAATTCATAAATTCTTTTATATGGATCAACGACTTTAATTTCATGCTTTTTTAATGCAAATATAAAATTTCATTCATTTTATAGATATTTGGGAGACAAATACAGGATAAATAATTAACTTATAAACTGAAAGCATTTACCATTTACAATTTAAATAACTTCAAGTTGTTTTAATATTGCACTTTTTAAACAGGGATCACGATCAATGATATAAACCCTAAAATTTAAAATAATAAAAAGGAACCTATTGATTGAAAGATAAAGAAATAAATTAAGACGCACAAAAAATATTACTTCTTAAAATTATGTTTTATCTATGAATTTCGCAAGGTGAAGCTAATGGAAATATCAAGACCCAGAGGAACACGTGATTTCTTATTTAAGGATATGAAACAGAGAAAACATGTTGAAACCATATTAAGAAATGTATTTGAAAGATATGGCTATGGAGAAATTAAAACTCCCTTATTTGAAGATTTAACACTTTTCACTGAAAAATCTGGAGAAGCAATTAAAGAAGAAATATATCATTTTAAGGATAAAGGAAATCGGAATTTAGCACTCAGACCGGAATTAACAGCTCCAGTGGCACGTCTTTATCTTAATAAATTTCAAAAAAGTGTAAAACCAATTAAAATGTACTATTTCGGCAGTTGTTTTAGATATGAAAGGCCGCAGGCTGGAAGATTCAGACAGTTCTGGCAATTTGGGTGTGAACTTATTGGAGGGAAATCTCCAGAAGCTGAAGCAGAAGTTATGGCAATGGCAGCTCATGCCCTTGATGAAATGGGCTTAAAAAATTATGAGTTTCACATTGGAAACCTCGGGATCATCAGAAGCCTTTTAAAAGACGCAGATATTCCTGATAGCAGCGAGGAGCAGATAATGAGTTTAATTGATAAAGGAGATGTAGAAGAACTTAAAAACCTTTTAAATAATCCAAAATTTCCTGAATCACTTAAAGAGATCCTCTTAAAATTAATTGGAATTAAAGGACATAATGAAGTTATAGATGAAGTTAGAAACATCATTAAAAACTGTAAAGGTGCTTTTAAATCCCTGGACGATCTTGAAGAACTTTTAAATCTTCTTGAAACATTTGGATTTACTGATTACGTTGTAGATCTCGGAATAGCACGGGGATTGGATTATTACACTGGAATTGTGTTTGAGATTTATGTCCGTGGCCTGGGAGCACAAAAACAAATAAGTGGTGGGGGAACCTATAATTTAATAGAGATATTTGGCGGTGAGCCAGTAGAATCCACAGGATTTGCTTTTGGATTTGACAGGGTTATGGAAGCCCTCAAAATACAGGAAGCAGCTATTCCAGTTGACGGGCATGTAGATACATTTGTAGCTCCATTATCCTTTGATATGAGGGAACATGCATTTAAAATAGCCCAGGAGTTAAGACGAAATGGAATTTCCACTGATGTTGACCTTGCAAGAAAAAAATTAAAGAAATCATTGACATATGCTGATAACCTGGGGGCAAAATATGTCGTTTTGGTTGGAGCAAGAGATATTGAAGCAGGAAAAGTTACAATAAGAAACATGGAATCTGGAGATCAAAGATTGGTCGACATAGACACCATATCTCAGGAATTAAAGGATGAAATTTAATGGAATGATTATATGGGTACTGAATGTAATTTAAATTTCAGACACAAAGCAGGAGACCAGGAACTTGTAATAGCAATAGCCCAGGATTATAGAACACATGAAGTTCTAATGGCAGCATATATGAACCGGGAAGCATTCCAAAAGACTGTGGAGACAAAAAAAGCCCATTACTGGAGTACTTCACGACAAAAAATCTGGCTCAAAGGTGAAAGCTCTGGTAATTTCCAGGAAGTCCATGAAATACTTGTAGACTGCGATGAGGATGCTATTCTTTTGAAGATAAGTCAAAAGGGTGGAGCATGTCATGAAGGGTATGAGTCATGCTTTTTCAGGAAATTGGAAGATGGTAAATTGGAAATTGTAGGAAATAGGGTTTTTGATCCTGATGAAGTATATAATAAAGGTTAAAATTAATTGTTATTTAATTTAAAAAGTTATGGAGAGAAAAATAATGAGAATAGTTCCAGATACCAGTGTTATTGTAGATGGGAGAATTACCAAGATAGTTCAGGAAGATGAATTTAAAGGCTGTGAAGTAGTGATCCCTGAAGCAGTTGTATCTGAATTAGAAAACCAGGCAAATCGAGGAAGAGAAACAGGGTTCAATGGTTTGGAAGAATTAAAAAACTTGCAGGAATTATACAGTGAAGGTAAGATTGACCTGATATATGTTGGAAAAAGACCAACACTTGAGCAGATTTCTCTTGCAAGGGGTGGAGAAATAGATGCAATGATCAGAGATACAGCTCAGGATAACGATGCAACCCTGATTACAAGTGATAAAGTCCAGATGGAAGTGGCAAAAGCCCATGGGCTTGAAGTGATTTATCTAAAACCAGAAATGGTTGAATATAAAGATCTGCAAATAACCAGGTATTTCGATAAAAACACCATGTCTGTCCATTTAAAAGAGGACGTGGTTCCAATGGCAAAGAAAGGGACACCTGGAAACATAAAACTTACAAAAATAGGCTCAAAACCCTTATCATATCCTGAAATTGAGGGCATGGCCAGAGAAATTGTTGAAAGAGCTAAGAGTGACTTTAAAAGCTTTATTGAAATAGAGCGAGAAGGGGCTACAGTTGTACAGTTTAGAGAATATCGTATTTCCATTGCAAGGCCTCCATTTTCTGATGGATTTGAAATTACAGTTGTAAGACCTGTAGCAAAGGTCTCATTAAGTGATTACAGCCTTCCAAATAAACTTATTGGAAGGTTAAGGGAAAGAGCTAAAGGTATACTAATTTCAGGGCCACCAGGAGCTGGAAAAACTACATTTGCCCAGGCAGTTGCAGAATTTTACAGTCATGACCTTAATTCAGTTGTTAAAACAATGGAATCTCCAAGAGATCTTCAGGTAGGGGCAGAAATTACACAATACGCCCCTTTAGAACGTAGTATGGAAAAAACAGCAGATATTTTACTCCTTGTGCGTCCAGATTATACAATCTATGACGAATTAAGAAAAACAAGGGACTTTAAGATATTTGCAGATATGAGACTTGCAGGAGTAGGGATGATAGGTGTTGTGCACGCTACAAGACCTATAGATGCTATTCAAAGGGTTATTGGAAGAGTTGAACTTGGAATTATACCTTCAATTGTTGATACAACTATTTTCATTAACAATGGGAATGTTGCTGCAGTATATGATGTTTCACTGACTGTGAAAGTTCCAAGCGGGATGATAGAAGCAGATCTGGCAAGGCCAGTGATAGAAATCAGAGATTTTGACACCGGTGACCTTGTAAACGAGATATACACATACGGTGAACAAACAATTGTAATGGAAGTTAAGGCAACATCCTACGAAAAAACACCGGTTCAAAAAATTGCAGAACGTGAAATAATCAAGGAAATTAAAAAAACCGTTCCTGGTGCATACATTGAAGTTGATATGAAATCTGATAAACGTGCTACAGTCTGGATGGACGAAGAACATATTCCAAGACTCATTGGTAAAAAGGGAAAGACCATTGAAGAGGTTGAAAAACGAATTGGAATCAGTATTGGTGTTGAACCATTCCAGGTAAGACAGATTGAGGAAAAATTTGGCGTGGATGTTGAAATTGCAGGAAATTATGTGGTTCTTAATTTTGGGAAGGATAACATAGGAACACCTTTTGACATTTTAGTGGATGGTGACTACATATTTACTGCCACTGTGGGTAAAAAGGGAACCATAAAAATTAAAAAAGACATTGAACTTGCAGCCATTATACTGGATGCCATTAAAACAGGTATTCCCATAGAAGCAAGGATAAGGAACGAATAATATTTTTGAGGTGATGTAACTGAAAATAGGAGTATCAACACTGGCACTATTTCCAATGTCCATTGAAGACATCCTGGATTACATAGAAAGCATTAAAATAAGATATGTTGAAATAATAATGGAATATCCTTATCATGAAATTGATTCAGATTTAATAAATTCTTATGATCTTAAAACAAGTGTTCATTCTCCTCTTTCAGATATTAATATTGCCTCTTTAAACGAATCCATAAGAAAAGCATCAGTCAGGGAAATTAAAGATTCAATTGATCTGGCATCTAAAATAGATGCTTCTGTGGTGGTTGTTCATCCCGGACACATGGCATTTTTGGTAAGGGAATTCAAGGATGAATTAATGCAAAGCAGCCTTAAATCCCTTAAAGAATGTTTAAAACATGCTGAAGAATATGGTATAAAATTATGCGTCGAAAACATGCCTGAAATGGATGGGATGATCTGTAAGAGTCTTGAAGAGCTTTATGAGCTAACTCAAAAAACAGGGGTTTCAATGGCCCTTGATGTTGGCCATGCCCATAGCATGGGTTTATCAATTGATGAAATGCTTAAATACGATAATATTGGGCACATACATTTAAGTGACAATGACGGTTCTTTTGATAACCACGATGCAATCGGCAGTAAAAACATAGACTTTAAATCATTATTTAAAGGGCTAAAAAGGATAAAATTCGATGGCGTATGTGTAATAGAGGTTAAAAAGCAGGATGAAATTTTAGAAAGTCTTGATTACATTAAAAAGTTGAATTATTAACTGAATTTCATTTTATGGGCTGAATAAATTATTAAATATTTAAATAAGAGATTTTTATAGAAAAAATCCAGAATCAATCCCTTATAATTTTGGAAAAATTAAATAGGAATATTTATCTATCCTTAAATAATTAGTTTAAACAGAGATTTCTAAGCTGAAATAAGCCTGGTGAAGAACGTAATATATTTAACCTGCATTTGAATACAATTCTAAATAATTACCCTTAATTATATGGAAAAATTATATTCAGTAATGTATTCAGGGTATAAGTTAAAAACATCAGGTAATTAATATAATTGGAGATTTCAGTAAAGTATCATAGGGTGATAGGTTAAAAACATTCAGTAGTTAACTATAATTTGGAGGTTTTTTATGAAAATTGCAGTAATAGGTGGAACTGGAGATCAGGGTATTGGACTGGCATTAAGGTTTGTTAAAGCAGGTGAAACTGTAATAATTGGATCGAGAGATACTAAAAAGGCTGAAAATACTGTAGATATGATAAAAAATATGTTAGATAAAACCTTGAATGACAAACAACGTCATTCAAGGTTTTCTGGTGATGATATCAAAAATATTGTTGGAATGACCAATGATGAAGCAGCAGCAGAATGTGATATTGCAGTGTTAACAGTTCCTATTCAAGCCCAGATTGTTACTCTTAGAAGTATAAAGGATAATTTAGATGGAAAAATACTTATTGACGCTACAGTTCCTTTAGATGGTTGTATTGGTGGAGATCCAAGGAAATATATAGAAGTTTGGCAGGGGTCTGCAGCTGAGCGTGCTGCTGAATTTTTATCTAAAAACGTAAAGGTTGTATCTGCTTTTAACAATGTATGTGCTGCAAGCCTGTTAAATGTGAATGAAAATGTGGAATGTGATATTTTAGTATCTGGTGATGATGCAGAAGCTAAAAAAGAAGTGATGGCACTTGCAGAAAAGATTCCCGGTGTTAGGGCTGTAGATTGTGGTCCTCTTGAAAATGCAAGAATTGTAGAAAAGATCACTCCTTTACTTATAAATCTCAATTTTAGAAATAGAGCTAAATTTGCAGGTATTAGAATCACTGGCCTTAAAATATGAATTATCAGGGAATTAAGATGAAATACGTAAAAAAGACAGCTAAGGAAATAACATCACATGCCCTTGGAGTTATAGGGAAAATAAATGAAAATGAAGTCTCTAAAATGATAGACATAATTCAGAAGTCTTACTGTGTCTTTATTGTGGGTACTGGAAGATCTGAACTTGTTGGAAAAATGTTTGCAATGAGACTTATGCACCTTGGTTTTACAGTTCACGTGGTTGGAGATGTTACAACTCCTGCAATTAAAAAAAATGACTGTTTAATTGCTATATCTGGCTCTGGAGAAACAAAAACAGTTACACTTGCAGCAGAAACAGCTAAAGAGGTATCTGCTAAGGTTATTGGAATAACTGGAAATCTGGAATCTACTTTAAGCAAGAGCCTTGATGTAAAGATAAACATAGAAAGTAAAACCAAAGAACCGTGGAAATATTATACATCCAATGTATTAAAGGGCCATTATGATGATTTAACGCCTATGGGGACATTATTTGAAGATACTGCTCACCTGTTCCTTGATGGGCTTATTGCAGAGTTCATGGCTCGTTTAGGCAAAAAAGAAATAGACCTAAAAAGAAGACATGCTATAATAGAAAAATAAATGATTGAATCTATGGTGAGAAACAATGAATTCAGAGCTATCTGGAAATTTAGTTATTGTCAGGGATAAAAAAGGAATAAAGCTTCACCAGAAAAGTCACTATGGAAATATTATTAAGGAAGGGCTCCAGCTTTCACTTATAGAAGCTCTCTATCTGGCAGAGGGAGAAAAAATAAGCATTTTAAGGGATGGAAAAAAGGTTCCAATCGAAGAAATGTTTCAAATAATTCGAAGGGAAGATTTATTAACAAAATATCTGGTCTATAGCGACCTCAGGAATAGAGGTTATATAGTAAAGACCGGGTTCAAATATGGATCAGAATTCAGGCTTTATGAACGTGGAAAGTCTCCTGGAAACGGCCATTCTGATTATCTGGTAAAAGTGATTTCTGAAGACTATGAAATCAAATCCTCAGACTTTTCAAGCTATGTTAGAGTAGCTCACGGCGTTAATAAAAAGCTTCTTTTTGCTGTAGTTGACGAGGAAAATGATATAACATACTATAATGTTGAATGGACCAGGCCATAGCCTGACTTTACGATGTTTTTAATAAAATGAAAAATTATATTATTTATGAACTCTTGAAATTTGTAAGAGGTATTTTAAAGGTGGTCAATTGATAGATCCATGGAGTTCCGCCATAATCGATTATGAGAAATTAACAGATCAATTTGGCATTAAACCATTTGAAGAATTTAAAAAAGAGATAAAAGACCCCCATATTTTAATGAAAAGGGGTGTAATATTTGGACATAGGGATTATGGAAGAATAATAAAGGCCATGAGGGAAGGAAAAGAATTTGCAGTTGTAAGTGGGATGATGCCAAGCGGTAAAATGCACATAGGCCATAAAATGATTGTAGACCAACTTATATGGTATCAGAAAAAGGGGGCAGATATTTACATCCCTATTGCTGACATGGAAGCATATTCTGCAAGAGGAATTGATTTTGAAGAGTCAAGGAAGCTTGCAATCTCAGAATACATAACCAGCTATATTGCACTGGGTCTGGACTTTGAAAAAGAAAATATAAATATTTACCTTCAATCTGAAAACCGAATTGTGGGAGATTTAGCATATATACTGGCAAAAAGAGTTAATTTCAATGAAATGAAAGCAATTTACGGCTTTTCAGGAAGCACCAATCTTGCTCACATGTACGTGCCATTAATTCAGGTTGCTGACATCTTGCATCCTCAAATTAAGGAATACGGAGGTCCAAAGCCAACAGTGGTTCCAGTAGGGCCTGATCAGGACCCCCATATAAGGCTTACCAGGGACATTGCAGAAAGGTTTAAAAACAGGTATGGGTTTATAACGCCATCCTCAACATATCACAGGTTTATTACAGGACTTACAGGCGATAAAATGTCAAGCAGCAAGCCTAAAACAGCTATATTTTTAAGCGACTCTCCTGAAACTGTAGAAAAGAAGATTAAATCTGCTAAATCTGGGGGAAGAGAAAGTCTGGAGGAACAGCGTGAATTGGGCGGAATTCCTGAAGAATGCACTGTTTATGAGTTATTGGTGTATCATCTTGTAGGGTCAGATAAAGAACTGGAAGAACTGTATCATAATTGCAAAAGTGGAAATATCATGTGCGGCGAATGTAAAATGAAGGCTGCAGCTATGATGAAAAAGTTCTTTGAAAGATTCTCCAAAAAAAGGAAAAAAGCAAAAGAAGAAGCTCTAAAACTACTGGATAGGAGGTTTAAATGTTAAGAAGACGTTCTGGAAGATATTCAGATGAGGAAAAATTTCACGGATTTTTTTGGGGTCTGTATAAACGCAATGAATTTTTATTAATAATTTCTGCAGCGGTATTTTTTGGCTCGCTGTTTGCAGGTTATTTTTTAGCAGGTTTTGTAGACCCGATAATGGCCGGCACGTTTCGATCATTTAAAGAGAGCATTAGCAGGGGCCAGATTCAACTCACTACTGTTTCAATATTTACCAACAACATAAAAATTGCATTCTACCTTTATGGTGGCGGAATCCTTGTTGGAGTAACCACATTATACTTGCTGGCTTATAATGGCCTTTTTATTGGATATGTGGCGTCTAAATTTCCTATAGGAGATTTTATAATTTATACAATACCTCATGGAATATTCGAACTTCCAGGTATTGTAATCGCCGGTGCTGCTGGTTTAAGGCTTGCAAGCACAATTATAAACATTATAAGGGATGTTTTAGACATCAAAAGGTACATGCCTTTGGAGGAACAGTTAAAAAATATACTAAATATTAATTACCCTGAATTTAAAGAATCTCTGGTATTATTTATAATTGCATCGGTCCTGATTCTTATAGGTGCTTTTATTGAAGCTAACTTTACTTTAACATGGGGTAGTTTCATTAAAGGTGTGTTATAATGGAAAATCAGTATTGTAAGGATTAAAGAGCTCTAAACATTCATGGAATCACTTGATTTTTGCTATATTCAAATAAGTGATCCCATCATCTTACAGGATTTTTACAAAGCCAAAATTTCATAAAACAACAGGGAGTAATATCATGACCATGTCACTTTCAGATTGGAACCTCCAGAAACTGGAAAAAATGGGATACCGATTTGTTGGCAGTAACAGGCATGCTGCAGCTAAAGTGTGTCACTGGACAAAAAAAAGTATCTTAGATGAGGGAGAATGTTACAAACAAAAATTTTATGGTATAGAGAGCCATAGATGTCTGCAAATGTCTCCAAGCATTCCTTTCTGTCATCAAAAGTGTTTATTCTGCTGGAGAGATCTTTCAGTTACTGAAACTCAGTGGAAAGGAGATTATGATGATCCAGGGGAAATAATAGATGGATGCATAGCTGCCCAGAGAAAGCTTCTCTGCGGGTTTTTTGGAAATGAAAATGCCAATAAAAAGAAGCTGGATGAGTCACAGGATCCCGTAAATGCTGCAATTTCCCTTGCAGGTGAGCCAATGCTTTATCCAGAAATTGATGGTTTAATTAAGGAGTTTCACAGAAGAAACTTTACAACTTTTCTGGTTACAAATGGTATGGCTCCAGAAAAGCTTGAAAATTTACAAGAAGAACCTACACAGCTTTATATTTCTCTTGATGCACCGAATAAAAAGATATTTGAAAAGTTATGCAATCCTCAAATTAAAAATGGCTGGGAAAATCTAAATAAAAGTCTTGACCTGCTTTCAAGCTTTAACTGCAGGAAAGTGCTTAGAATGACATGTGTTAAGGATTTCAATATGAACAATGCTCAAAAATATGCAGATATTATTAAAAAAAGCAATCCTGACTTTGTTGAAATCAAAGCATATATGTTTGTAGGATATTCCAGAAGAAGATTAAAATGGGAAAATATGCCCTCAAACCAGGAAATATATGAGTTTGCAGATTCTGTTAAAGATAAATGCGGCCTTGAAATTATGGATAAAGCTTTTGAAAGTAGAGTTGTGCTTTTGGGCTAAACTTTGATAATAAATGAAACTATTAAAATCATATCCAAAAACCATATTTTTATTAGGCACCGTATAAAAAGAAGTTTAAAGAGGTGGTTTTATGAAAAAACTGATAGCAGGAATTTTGCTCATATTAATGGCTTTAAACCCCATATACGGAGCTTCAGGGTTTGCAATAACATTTGGAGAAACTACTTACGCTAATCCTCAATGGAAAAGTTCAACACTGGACTATTTCCAGTCACATACTGATAAAAAAGTTACTGATGCTACAACTAAGGTTATAACAGCATCTGAGGTAAACCAGATAGCTAAAGGCATCACTGGGAGAACATATTCTTCAAAACAGATATTTTCATGTGCCATGGTTGACTTAAGCTATAATCAGGGAATAAAAATAATTGTAGATAAAAATAAAATAGGTGTGGTCACACCGAAAATGTATGCAAATGCATTAAAATCCTCTGGAATTGAAAATGGATATGTTGTGGTCACGGCCCCAGTTCAATCCTCTGGAGAAGCTGCTTTGACTGGAGTATTAAAATCTTATGAAGTTGCTGTAGGTACACCAATCCCTGAAAGTGCTAAAAAGGCAGCAACAGAAGAGCTTTATACCTCTGAACGAATAGCAAATCAAACCGGTCAAAATCCGGATAAAATCGCTGATCTTTTTGAACAGGTTAAAAATGAAGTTCAAAAACAGGATTTACAGGATCCAGCTCAAATTAAGATAATTGTAATTAACATTGCAAACAATATGAACATTAATATAAACGACCAGCAGGCCCAGCAGATTGCAGATGCCATTTCAAATTCCAAGAAAGTTCAGGCTGATCTTGCAGAATTTAAACAACAGCTTCAAAATGTTTCAAGCCAGGTTAGTCAGTCTGGAGGGATTTTAGATCAAATAATGGCCTACATCCAGGCAGTCGTGGATTATATTAAAGGATTGATATATGGACAGTGAATAATTTTTGATTGAAAGGTGCAGTAGACAACATAGGGCCAAAACATACCATCTATCAGTCACAATTTCCTTTTTTTTAGATAAGATTATATCCTACTAAAAACAAGATTACTACAAAAATATAATGAAAATTATCTGGAAATCAGTGATAGCATGTTAATTGCAGAGAATCATCTTCAACTTATACTGGAATTTGCAATCATTATACATCTGGGAGTGATACTACTTTTCAATATCATTTCAATACCCCTAAGCATGGTACTTTTCATTGCACTTGTTCTAACAGTTCTTCTTGCAGTGGTATTTGGAGTGGATGCAGGTTTTCTTTTCCTTCCCTTTGTATCCCATCATGAATTCACACATCCATTTGGTGCCATTGCAGTTTTTGCATGGGTAACTCTTGCAGCATCTGCAAGTCTTTTAAGTGAAGTAGAAATCAAATCCACATCAATTCATGCATTATCTCTTATTTTATTTGTTGTAATAGCTATTGCAGGTGGGTTAATGCACAGATCATTTTTAATTCTATGGTTCCTTGGATGGATAGTTGGAGCAATTATAATGTCCAAAAGCTTCAAAAGAAGTTCAAAATTAACTCCAAAAAGGGTTTTAATGGCGGGTGTTGCTGCATTAGCGGGTTTTGGAATTCTTGAGGCATTATCTCGGGTTTTTAATGCAACTGTTTTAAGTCCACTTTTAAGGATTTCAAGGATTGAAGAATATTCTCTTCCAAGTATTGTAATGGTTTTAAAGAACACAACTCTCTGGGGCCATGTTCAGGGGTCATGTTACTGGGGTGCTCAATGCCTTGGAGGTTCAGACGGATATGTTTCCCTGCCAATGGGTATTATCCACTTTTTAACATTACCTTTCCCTCTGTTTTACGGAGTTTTAGTTACAAAGAAGGATTATATCGACTATATGCTCCCAGGAGTATTTGGAATCTCATTTGATTTTGGATACGTAGCTCTTCTGGCACTTATGGGATGGATTCTGGTGGTAGTTTGCACAGGTTTCCATATTTTAAGGAAATACAGGAGTAAAAGAAGAAACAGAAGCCGTATGTATCTTGGAAGGGAAGCTCTGCTTGTGGGGGCACTTTCAGCATTCATAACCCAGGCAATTGTGGGGCTTTTTATATTTAACAGGACTTTTAATGGTGCTGCAATGATAGCATTTATATTCCTTTCAGCATTAGTTATGGCCCACTCTGTGACTATAAAACGAACACTGTAGTGCACTCCTAATGAACCTCTAAGTGAAAAATAAAAAACAGATAAAAAATGGAAAAGGATATCTAAGTACTGAGGTGGATACTATTAAATAGATAATCACCAGTCACCAGACAAGATATCATCCTTTTATTTTTTGCCCTAATTCAAATCCTTTTTCAAGAGCTTTTAAGTTTAATTCCTTAAATTTCGGCGGCACAGCATCAGACACTGCATTTTTTAAAGATTCTTTTGATATTATATTTGTAATGCTAACCAGTGCCCCAAGCATTGCAACATTGGCAACTATTTTATTTCCAATATCATAGGCAGTTTGAGTGGAAGGAACTGTGTATATATCTATATCCTCTCTGTCAGGGAAATTAATCATCATATCCGGGTCATAAATAAGGATTTTTCCAGAATCCAGGTCCTTTATATATGTGTCCAGAGACTCCTGGGACATCGCTATCAGTATGTCTAAATTTCTAACTTTTGGATAATCCTTGGGATTATCAGAGATTACCACCTCTGCACGGGATATTCCTCCCCTGGCTTCTGGACCTATTGATTGGGTTTGAAAGGCATAATTGTTTTCATACAGTGCAGCAGCTCTCCCCAATATTATACCTGATAAAAGTATGCCCTGCCCTCCAAATCCTGCAAATCTTATTTCTTTTCTCATAATATCACATTTTAATATTCTTTAGATGTTTTTGATATCGATGGATACTCAATTAAACATTCATTTTCTATTATTTTATATAGTTCATCAGTAAATTCAGGCTGTTCTATATTTACAAACTCCCCGATTATAAGTTTCCCATATAATTCCTCTTCTTTTAGTCTTTTTGCTTTATTTATTGATACTGTGCTTGATTTAATTAATTTCATAAGATCTGTGTTGGATTTTATGTTATTCATTCTTCCATAGTAGGTATAGCACTGAGACATCACTTCAATAAATGCCAGTCCTTTGGTTTCCATTCCTTTTTTAATGGATTTTGACAGTTGAAATGGATGGGAAGTAGTCCATCTTGCAACATAGGAAGCTCCAGAAGCTTCAGCTACCTTACATAAGTCAAAAGGCCTTTCAGGATTTCCATAGGGTGTGGTAGTGGCTTTTTTTCCAGTCGGCGTTGTTGGGGAGACCTGTCCTCCAGTCATACCATATATGTAGTTATTTACACATACGATTGTAATATCGATGTTCCTTCTGCATGCATGTATGAAATGGTTTCCTCCAATTGCTGCACAATCTCCATCACCTGTAAATGTAACAACATCTAGATCAGGATTGTATGATTTAACTCCTGTTGCAAATGCGATTGGTCTTCCATGAGTTGTGTGCAATGAATCACAGTTATAATATCCTGGAATTCTTGAAGAACAGCCTATTCCTGATGTCATTACTGTATTATCCATATCCACATTTAAATCATCGAATGCCTTGCTTGCACAGTTTATAATTGTTCCAATTCCGCATCCAGAACAGAATATGTGGGGTAATCTGTCTTCTCTTAAATATTTTAAAGCAAAATGTTGTTCCATAATTTTATCTCCCTGTTGTTGTAGCAATAATTTCTTCTAATCTTTGAACCAATGAATTTTTACGTCGTTTTTCGTTCCCTGATGCTATAGCAATAATTTCTTCAGGGAAATGTATTTCTCCCCCTGTCTTTGGAAGTAATGTTACTTCACAGAATCCTTTTGAAGCCCTCTCCACTTCTCTTGCAATTTGACCAAAATTCATCTCAGGCACTATAATTTTTTCTGTTTTTCTGGCAATTTCTAATATTTTATTATCTGGAAATGGCCAGACAACTTCCAATTTGAAAAAGCCTGCACTAACTCCATTTTCACGGAGCTCATTTACAGCAGTCTCTGCAGACCTTGATGGCGCCCCGTAGGATACTACCACAACATCCCCACAATCATCCAGATATTTCTCTTCAAAGGAATATATCTCATGGGCATAGTTTAATATCTTTTTATTCAATCTTTCCACTAATTTATGATGTTCATCAGGCTTCGATGCTGCATCAGGATATCCTTTTTCACTGTGAGTCAATCCAGTTATGTGTGACTTATGTCTTTTACCAAATGTGGGCATTTTAGGAATTAAATCTTCTTCTGGATAGAATGGAAATTTATTAAGCCCTTCTTTTCTTTCGATTATCTCAATCTCTTCAGGTATGATTAGTTTTTCCCGCATATGCCCCACTATTTCATCACTCATTACAAATGCTGGAACCCTGTATTTTTCAGAAAGATTAAATGCCTTTACTGTAAATTCAAAACACTCCTGAACTGAGGAAGGTGCCAGGGCAACTATTTGATAATCTCCATGAGAACCCCACTTTGCCTGCATCATATCACTTTGAGATGCCATTGTAGGTTGTCCTGTTGAAGGAGATCCTCTCTGTACATTGACTATAACAAATGGAGTTTCTGTCATTGCCCCATAGCCTATGTGCTCCTGCATCAAACTAAACCCCGGTCCACTTGTAGCAGTCATTGCCTTTGCACCAGCCCATGATGCCCCAATAACCGCTGCTAATGCTCCTATTTCATCTTCCATCTGAATAAATGCTTTTCCAATTTGAGGCAGACGCTTTGCTATTCTTTCTGCAACCTCAGATGATGGAGTTATAGGGTAACCTCCAAAAAAATCGCACCCTACTGCTATGGCGCCCTCAGAACATGCTTCATTACCCTGTATAAAATAGCTACCAGGTTTAAGTTTTCCATTGTTATCTATCGTCATTTTTTCACCACAATTGATTGGTCAGGACACATTATTTCACAAATACCACAATAATTACATTCTTCAATATCTTCCACTATTGAGGGGTAAATCCCCTTTTTGTTTAAATCCTTAGAAACCTTGAATATATTTTTTGGACAGGACTCTATGCAAATATAACACCCTTTGCATAGTTCTTCATGTATGGATATCATATCATCACCAGAAACTGATTTTTTTTTATAATGTGATTGTATCACATATTATGTGTATATACTACACATAAATAAATGTTGTCGTTATGTATTATAATGGTATGTGATTAATTAAAAATAAAAGTTATAGTAAAAGTAAATAAAATAAAAAAAAGTTGGTGATCATTTGTCAGATGTTGTAATTATAATGGGAAGCTCCTCAGATATGAATATAGCAAAAAGAGCAGTTGATATATTTGAAAATTTTGGTATAACTTATGATATAACAATAGCATCCGCACACAGGACTTCTGAGCGAGTAAGAGATATAACTGTTGAAAGCACAAGAAATGGGACAAAGGCATTTATAGCAATTGCAGGACTGGCCGCACATTTACCTGGAATTGTTAAGGCCAATACAACCAGACCAGTGATAGGCGTCCCTGTGGAATCTAAATTAAATGGTTTAGATGCACTGTTTGCCTGTGTCCAAACACCCAAAGGTGTCCCTGTAGCGACGGTTGGGATTGATAGAGGTGAAAACGCAGCGATACTGGCCGCTGAAATAATAGGTATTTATAATAAAGATGTTAGAAAAAAGGTCCTTGATTATAAATCAGCCATGGTTAAAAAAATAGATGAGGATCAAGAATACATAAGAAAAGAAATTGGCGGGAAATATTTAATAGCCAGGAGTTATGGAAAGCCCCTTGCAGACGTGGAAGAGAAATTTAAAATATATGGAAATGAAAAAACCATCGGTGAAAATGAAAATGATGTTCTTATAGTGGCTGGAAGCTATTCAGACATAAAAATAGTTGAATCTGTCGTTGAAACCCTGAAATCTTTTGACATAAAGTATAAAATCGAAATAGCATCCCCCAACAGATATCCTCAAAAATTGCATAAAGCAGTGGTTAATGGAACTATTTCCGGAACAAAGGTGTTCATATGTGTATCTGGATTATCTGGTTTTGTATCAGGAGCAGTAGCTGCACATACCGACAGGCCAGTTATATCTGTGCCCCACAGTGTAAAATTGGGAGGTCTGGATTCTCTTCTTACCATGATACAGATGCCGCCAGGTGTTCCAACAGCAACAGTTGGAATTGATAATGGAAAAAACGCCGCTATTTTAGCAATTGAAATAATTGCAGTAGATAATAAAAAATTAAAGGAAAAATTAACCTCATTTAGAAAAAATCTAAGCGAAATGGTAGATTTTATAAATATAAGGTAAATTATTTCATGTCCAAAAATAGTACAGTTATTTTTAAAATATAACATATATCAAGAATCCATCGAAAACAAAGTTTTCGGGGTCGCAGAACGTAGTTCTGCAGGCTCCTTCCTAAGGAATGAGTGGTTCATCCCATTTAACTATTTAAGTTTTTAATAATATGTTGATATATATCATATAATGAATAATAAAAGATAAAAATGCCTTCAATTTAAACTTAGTGTGTAGGTGATAACTGATGATACCAATTGCCAAGCCATTTATCGGTGATGAGGAAATAAATGAAGTAGAATCTGTTTTAAGGTCTGGATTTATAGCACAGGGGCCAAAAGTAGCTGAATTTGAAGAAAAGTTTGCAGATTACATTGGAACTCGCCATGCTGTTGCCACAAGTTCAGGAACTACTGCACTGCATGTTGCCCTTCTTTGTGCAGGGATAGATAAAGATGATGAAGTGATAACAACTCCCTTTTCCTTTGCTGCTACTTCAAACAGTGTTCTTTATGCTGGTGCAAAGCCTGTTTTTGTAGATATTGAGCCTGAAACATATAATATAAACCCTGAATTAATTGAGGAAGCTATAACCGATAAAACAAAGGCCATACTGCCAGTTCATCTTTATGGCCAGCCTGCAGATATGGACTCTATAAATAAAATAGCCAAAAATCATGACTTAAAAGTGATTGAAGATGCTGCACAGGCTCACGGTGCTGTATATAAAGGTATAAATGTGGGTTTATTGGGAGATATGGCATGTTTTAGCTTTTATCCAACAAAAAACATCACTACAGGTGAAGGGGGCATGATCACAACTGATAATAATGGATTTGATCATGATGCACGTGCTTTAAGGGCACATGGTGAAAGTGAAAGATACCAGCATGTTATTCTGGGTTATAATTTCAGAATGACTGATATAGCAGCTGCAATAGGAGTTGTTCAGCTTAAAAGACTTGATGGATTCAATGAAAAGAGAATTGAAAACGCTGAATATCTTACAGAGCATATCAGGTATATTGATGGAATTGAACCTCCATTTGTACAGGATGGTGTTAAACACATTTTCCATCAATACACTATAAGAGTGGGTAATGGAAAAAGAGATGAATTAAGGGACTTTTTAAATAATGAAGGAATAGGAACGGGAATACACTATCCAAAGCCTATTTACAGGCAAAAACTTTATGAAAATTTAGGTTTTACAGCTAACTGTCTGGAAGCAGAAAAAGCTGCAGAAGAAGTCCTTTCAATTCCAGTAAACCCTGCGTTAAGTGCTCGAGACCTTGGAAAAATAGTATCTGTTCTTGAAGATGCTTCAGATAGATTTTTAAGCTGATTTTTCAAAGATAAACATTTGATTTATAAGGAAAGTTTTTCCTCAACTGATTTCACTTTTTCGTCCATTGTTTTTTCAACATCACGCCTATCATCTATTTTCAGGTGAGTTGCAACTCTCATTGCCCCTTCTTTAAATACGGCTTCATGGACAGCTTTAATAGCATCAAAAAGTTTATCAGAGTCATCTGTTTCTATGGAAGTTCCCATTCCAGTTATTTTATATTTCATCCCCATTTGATCTAATATTGACACAGCAGCAGCCACATATTTGCTTATACTTGTATCCTGAGTTCCAATGGGAATTACGGTGAGTTCTGCAGTTATCATGATCACTATTATGTATTAACTAATATAAAATATTAATTCATCTTTTTAAAAAAACCTGTAAAAATCAGTTTTTTACCTTTTATCTCTTATAAATAGTTTAAATAGCTAAAATTTAAATCAAAAAGCTATTTAATTTAATTTTTCTAAACACAAATTATTTTAAGATCAGTAAATAATTCATAATTCCTGATCACATGATTACAAAGGACGACTTCAACAAAAAAATAGAAAATAGAGTAACAAAAACAATTGAAGAATATAAACTGCTTGAAGAAGGTGATAAGATAGCGGTAGCTCTATCTGGTGGAAAAGATAGTATTCTAACCCTCCATATCCTGAATAAACTCAAAAATAAGTTTAATATTGATTTAGTAGCTATAACTATTGATGAAGGTATTTCCGGATACAGAAATGAAGGGGTAAAAATAGCAAGGCAGAATGCAGAAGAAACAGACATTAAATTAATTGAAAAGTCTTTTCTTGATGAATTCAATTTTAGCCTTGACCAGATCTTCAATAATTACAAAAGTGCATGCATACCATGCGGCGTTTTTAGAAGATACCTGCTGAATAGAACTGCATACGAAGCTGGTGCAAGTAAAATTGCAACTGGTCACAATATGGATGATGAAATACAGTCATTTATTATGAGTTTTGGAAGGGCAGATTTTAGAAGGTTTGCAAAGTTTGGACCTAAACTGGATGCAATTCATCCAAAGCTCATTCCGCGAATAAAACCGCTCTGGAAAGTATCTGAAAAAGATGTTGGAACATGGGCAGTGTTAAATAACATTAACGTGCATTTTGCAGAGTGTCCGTACTCCTATATGTCTGCAAGATCTAAAATTAAGGAATTTTTAAATAAAATGGAGTCAATGCGGAAAGGAACCAAAACAAATATACTTAAATCCTTTGATAAATCATTTCAATTTAAAAAAATGGCTGCAAATTTGTATGAATGTGAAGTTTGTGGCGAACCATCATCCTTGAATATCTGCAAAGCGTGTGAAATGCTTGATAAGATAAACCAACTTCTTTTAAAGGATTAATTTAAACATTTTCAATCAACTTTTTGACATCTGTAGTTAATTCCTGCAACTTTGCATGGTCCTTAGATTCCACATAAACTCTAATTAAAGGTTCGAATCGTGACGGCCTTATCAGTATGAACGAATCCTCTAAATCAACCCTTATACCATCAACAGTGCTTATTTTACCTTTTGATTGGAAGCTGTTTTCAATAGTATCAATAACCTTCATTTTTTCCTCATGTTCACACCCTATGGTAAAAACTGTTCGCGGATACTCTGATATTTCCAGGGCCAGCTTAGAAAGGGTAGTATTATGCCTGGCCAGGATTTCCAACATTTTAACCACTGAAAATATTCCATCAAAGCACTGATGAAACTGGGGAAAACTATACATTCCAGGTTCGTCACCGCCAAAAATGGCATTTTCCTCTACAACACCCTTCAACACATTATTAACAGAAGTTTTCAATAATCTACCATTATATTTTGATACTATATCGTCAAGAGAAAGAGAAGCAACAACTGAAGATACTACAGTGCCATTTGGTGATTCTTCCAGTGCATTTTTGGCAAATATGCCAAGTACAGTCTGATCTCGAACTATATTCCCCTTCTCGTCAATGAAAATAACCCGATCCTGATCATTATCCAGGACTATGCCCATATTAGTCCCTAAAGTAACAGTAAGGTCAGATACAATGGATAGACGCTCAGGATTTGGTTCTGGAAAAGCAGATTCTATATTAATATCTTTAGATTCTACAACTACAGTATGGCATGCTAATTTATCCAGTATTTCTGGAGTAATGGGCATGGATGGTCCCTTTTCACAGTCAGCCACTATCATGAAGCATTTTTTCCTTATCATTTCGGTATCTGTGTTTTGAAGAACTGCGCCTATATAATTATCGATGTAGTCATGAACATATTTGAGTTTACCTATCTGATTCCAGGGAGCCTTTTCACCATGTCTTTGTTCTAAAGGAATTTTATGATCACTGAATATCTTAATATTCACATCTTCAGGACGAAGATGTGACGCAGTGATTGCTATCATCACCGTAGCATTATATAAATCCATATTGTAGTGTATAACTGGTATTGGGGCCACTCCAAAATCAATTACATTAACTCCTGCGGCCATCAATCCTGTGGTTAATGATCTTTTAATCATCTGGGAGGAGACACTGAAATCCCTACCAACTACAACACTTTTTTCCTTTCCAACATAATTACCAATGACTGTTCCTAAATGTGAGGCAAATCCATTGGTGATCTCCAAATTAACGATTCCCCTTATGTCATGGACATATTTAGACAATGATAGACCTCCCTTATTCCTCTGGAGTTAGAATTTTTAGCGCTTAAAAAAAATTATTCGGCGGTTAGTGAATAATCAGTATCTATGATTGAATCACGTGAAATCTTTGTTTTACGAGTTATGGATCTTGAGGATTTTACCACACTTTTAAAACCAATGCGCACCATGTTTCCGAGGATGGCTCCACTTTCAATTATACTGCCCCTATCAATTACACAGTGAGTATCAACAATGCAATCTTTCAGATGAGAATTGGCATGTATAATACTGTTTGAAAATAGCACTGAACCTTTAATGTTTGTATTTTTTTCTATATGCACATTTTTTCCAATAACTGTGTTTTTACCTATTTTACAGCCCTTTTCAATTACACAGTTGTCTCCTATAGTCACAGGTCCATTTATCCTCACTTTTTCATCAATATGGACATTTTCACCTATCCATATGTCTCCTAATCTGTCCACACTTTCTTCGATTTTTTCTCCAGGAGGTTGCGGGGCTATTTCCTGGTTTAAAACATCATAGTTGGCTTGAAGAAATGTTTCTGGCCTTCCAACATCGTTCCAGTATCCATTGAATTTGTATCCATAGATACCTGCTTCTTCCTCAATTAAAATAGGGAATATATCATGGGAAAAATCAACCTCTCTTTTTCCAGTGTCTATATAATCAAGTATCTCTGGTTCAAAAATGTAAGTACCAGTATTTGCAACATTACTGAATACTTCACCAGGGGACGGCTTCTCCAGAAAATTAATGATTTTGTTGTTATCATCCATAACTGCAATTCCAAAATGAGTTGGATCATCTACAGGTGTTAATACCATGGTGGCTATGGCCTTTTTTTCCCGGTGAAACTTTAATAATTTGTTTAAATCTACATTAACCAGTACATCACCACTTAAAACAAAAAAAGTGTCATCCACATGCCTTCCAGCTTTTTTTACACCGCCTGCAGTACCCATAGGATGTTTTTCTACAGAATATGTTATGTTAAGTCCTCTGTATTTTTTCTGGACATCTCTTTTAATCTGACTCTGTAAGTAATTTAAAGTTAAAATAATATCTTTATATCCTGCGTTTTTTACTTTTTCAATCACATAGTCCATAAGGGGACGGTTAGCTACTGGAACCATTGGTTTAGGGCGAATCAGTGTTAATGGACGTATTCTTGTTCCCTTTCCACCAGCCATTATTATAGCCTTTATCATGTGTAATAATATTATTATTAGACCAGATAAAGCTTTTGGTTAAAATCACCTGCAAAGACTTGAATTCAATGGCTTTCCATTTTCATAAAATATTATTAAATTACTTCTATTTTATTACTCTGATTTATATTTAAAAATAATTGTATTGTCGGGCTGCTGAGTTTAGGGGCATTCGCGGTTGCCATGGTGTCGTTCTTCTTCCAGTACTGAAATTCACGGCTTTGCAAGCTGCGTTTAAAGCCTAAATGTCCGCAGATCTCATACATTACTGTGAACTACCCCTTGCTTTGCAGGGAACCTGTAGAACTACGTTCTGCGGCCCCGAAAACTTTGTTTTCAATGGATTTTCTGACTTTTAGATAAAATGAGTTAAAATGGAAAGTGGAATACTACAAAAGGCATTACCAGAAACAGCACAGAATTAGATATGCCATGAGCTAAAGTTATTCCAAATATACTCCCTGTTTTCTGGAACATGTAACCATAGAACATAGACACTATAAATACAAATACAAGATCTAAAAATGAATGCCAGCCTATGTGAAGAGCTGTAAATAATAATGAAGCATATAACAATCCAAATGCTCCTCCAAACATGTTCTCAGCATTTCTTTGAATTATTCCTCTAAAGAGTAATTCTTCTGCAAGTCCTGTGGATATGGTAATTATTATAATTCCAGTAACAAGCGGTACCAGGCTAAATGTTGAAATAAGGGGTTGCGGTTTAAGAATTAAAAATTCAATAAATCCTAATAATAACCCACTTAACCCAATGATTAGCTGTACTGGAATATTACCTAAAATCAAACCGACCTTTTTCCTGTTAAGTCTCTGTTCCCGTATTAGAACATATGATGCAGCAAATAATGGTATTGATATTACGAGGAACCAGTAAAGGGGAGGTATCTGCATGATAGGTAATGATAACCCTACAATCCGTATCATTGGAAGAACCATCATTGATCTTAAAAGATTGGAAATATTGTAGGATTCAATTAATGATGAGTGGAATAATAAAGCAAATAATATGACAGTTTCTGCTACAAGCCCCAATTCCATGTTGAAAAAGGTTATTGTTAACTCAGCTGCAATAAGTGCAGAGAGATATCCTGTTAAAATAATTAAATCTTTTTTAGAGGACTTGTATTTGTATCTTCTCTTTTCAATTTTACTCATGGCACCATATATTTCAGCTTCCCTTGAATGGTCTTTAACTTTGGCAAACAGTTCCAGTGACCTTTCATAATCTACCAAAGCATCTTCAAGTGCATCCTGCATTTCATAGGTATTTGCTATCAGGTTAGATACTATTCCCGCCCTTACGTAATCTTTGGCCTTTTGAAACATTTTAATAGCTTTTTCGTAGTAATCCCTGGCTTCTTCATACTTTTTATATTTTTCAGCTATTATACCAATGCCTGCTAAGGAATAGCCTGCACCAGCATAGTCATGGATTTGATTGAACAGATTCAGTGATTTTTCATAGTTTGAATGAGCATTATCAATATCACCTAATTCTACCTGAATATCTCCAATTTCAAGAAGTATATCTGCTTCTTTTTGCAGATTATCCGTTTTTTGAAATAGTTCCAGCGCCCGGGTGTAATATGAAAGAGCTTCTTCAAGTTTTCCCTCAATGTAATACCTGGATCCCATGTCAAATGCTAACTTAGCTTCTTTATCCATTATCGCACCTTATTTAACTTAAAAAAATGGTATTTGAAATAATCTTTATTAAGAAACATCTTTTGATTAAATCCTAATTTAAGTCTTTTTATCTATTTAATAGTTTCTAATTAAATTTATGTATTATCTGGGATTGCAAAAAAAATTGTAGAAACCATTAATCAGTTATAAACGCAGTTTTAAACAAATTACTGAATCAGGTAAAAATCATGTTTGCAACTAACCTGTTTATTTAGCATGTCTTTTACAGAATAAATAGATAAAGATAAAAAGATATAATTAAAAAGACAGGTCACACTCAAAGATCATGTATCTGCTCTAAAATCCAGCTCCAAATGATAAATGTGATTAACATGAAGATCACTGAAGACTCCCCATAATAAAAAAAGCCTTTAGAGAAAAAATTATTAGAACGAAGATGAAAGAAATCGAAAAAGCGTTGGATTGGTAGAAAGGCATCTGCCTCCTGTTTTTGGGGAATTTGTAAATATGGGGCTTGTAAAAGATGGAATCTATAAGAACTTGCAGCAGTTTATAATGGATGCATCACATCGTAGTTGTATGCAATTCTCATTTTGCAGCAATTAAATTTTTAACGCCAACGTTTCAATCTCTTTTAGAACCTCAATGAACTCTTTCTCCTTTGATTCTTCGATCTCTCCAGGAAGATGTTTATGATGAGGAAAGGTCGAAATATTAGGGTGATTATGGTGAGGTGCATTATCATATCTGAAAATTATTCTGCCATTTTTATCCATCAAATTGAACCTGTATTTTGGTCTTTCTTTCCCAATGCATACATATTCCATGAATTCAAGTACATATCCATTTATGAAAAGCAGTTTGCCTCGTATCATGCCCTCGTCGCTGCTGAATTCTTTGTAATCGATTTTTTTCTCTGCAATGATCTTCGTTTCCACTATTTTCTGTTCAACTTCCTTAAAGTAATCAGAGATAATCAATAGGATAGCACCGCCTTTATTTTGCCTATCTTTTCTTCTATCTTTTTAATACCTCTTAACAGACCCCACCATTCGAAGTAGTTTTGATCATCTCCAAGTTCGCCCTGTTCAAATTTCTCCATAAATTCCTCCGAGGACATCCCATATTTCTTCTCAAAACCTTTAATTTCTTCCTTTAATAAATTTACCTTTGATTTCGATAATATAAGTTCTCTCTGGAGCGATTCTTTAACGATTGAAACCTCTTCTTTTGCCAAAGACACTTTCATTCTAATCACCTTTTATTTTCTTCATGCTATTATCAGTACATGGTAAGTATAGTAGAACTGCAGAGCATATGATATTTATGAGAAATAAAAACACCCTGCACAATAAAATATGGAACACAGATATATTAAACCCACCGAAAAAAATTCCTCAAAATTCGAAGCCACCAAAAACATAGTTTTTGGGCGTCAAAACTTTCAGTTTTGACATTTTTTTGAGGGAGTTTTTGGGCAGAGAAACGAATGTTTCTCATGCATCAAAAAGCTTTTTAAGCCATATTTACAAATCATTTTACGAACTACTGAGAATGGAATTTGCAATCCAAAATGTTTTCGATATATGCGCCATAATAAATGCTGACCTTGAACTTGGAATCCCTGCAGATGATAAAGAGATATTAGATAATCTGGTTGAAAACAAAGTTTTAAGCAACGAAATGAAAGAAAAGCTAAAGCTAATGAAAGGCTTTAGAAATATACTTGTGTCTTTAAAAAAGCACACCCCTTAAACTGAAAGCTGTATTTTACTACAGGAGATGGGCAAAAAATGATAATTCCACATGATTAATAATTATTATTTAAAAAGCCGGTTTTTAAAGGGATATCATAAATTATTTATACCAGATAAAAAAAAATAAGTAATATCAGATTTTTTGAAAATCATATTAATTTAAAATATGGAGAGAGACATGACTGAAATAACTGTTATATTACCAGCATATAATGAAGAAGTTTCAATAGGCAGTATGATAATCGGTGCTAAAAAGCATGCAGATAATGTAATTGTCATTGATGACGGTAGCGCAGATAATACTGCAGAAATAGCCCGACTTGCAGGTGCTGAAGTGATAAAACACTCTTCCAATCAGGGAAAGGGCGCTGCACTTAAAACCGGTTTTAAAGCTGTTGGAGATACAGATATAATAGTAACCATGGACTCTGATGGGCAGCACAATCCTGGAGATATAAAGAAACTGGTTTCACCCATAGAAAACGGTGAAGCTGATCTTGTAAACGGCAGCAGGTACTTAAACGGAAAAAAGAGTGATACTCCATCCTATAGAAGAATTGGTCAGACAGTGCTGGATAAGGCCACCAATATTGGAAGTGGATTAGATATCACCGACAGTCAAAGCGGATTTAGAGCGTTTGCAGCCCATACCATACCCGCATTCACATTTTATTCTTCTAATTTTGGTATTGAAAGCGAAATGCTGATGGATGCGGCAAATGCAGGGCTGCGCATAAAAGAGGTTGAAATTGGAGTACGCTACGATGTTGATAGTTCCACTAAAGGTCCTGTAAGCCATGGATTAGAAGTTTTAATGAAAATAATAAATGAAATTGAATTTAAAAGGCCTTTATATTACTTCACGTTACCTGGAATTATAATAATCGTCACTGGACTGGTTTTAGGACTCAACTTCTTTGGAGAGTATCTGGCAAGGACAACCACAAGCATTGCACCCACAATTCTTGCAATTCTCCTAACCTGCTGCGGCGGATTTCTGGCGCTTACTGGAATAATTTTAGATTCAATATCCCGTATGTTTTTCAGATTAACCCAAAAATATCCTGATGGTTTAAAAGAGACAGGCTTCAGTGTGCATTTAAATAGAAGCAGAAAATCAGGAAAATAATTTATTTTAAGTATATCTGTGTTCAATATATCAGCATACATGGTGCTGTTTTTTTTTTCATTAAAATCTTAAAACCCATCTTTAATCACCCGAAATCTATATTTAGAGGTTTTAAGATAATAAGTTAAAAAATACTGGTAAATAAGTAATTATATTAAATTTCTGGTTACAAAGGATTATAAAATGCTACGCATGTACATATTAACTTCAGGAAAATATGGTTCAAGAATCATAAATAACATTGCCCGGATGGGCCTGGCATCAGGAATTGTTGGAATTCATGAAGTTCCAGATAACTTACCGGAATTTATAGACAATGTGGAAGAATTCGTCCCTGAAAACCTTAAAGAAGCTGATTTAATTCTTTCACTTGGATTATACGGTGATATAAATATGATAATACCCATTGTAGCCCGTAAAACAGGTGCAAAATCAATTATTGTCCCTGTTCATGACCCTAAACAAATTCCTCCTGGTCTTCAAAAGGAAATAGAGGCTGAATCAGGAGATGCAAAAATTGTTTTTCCAAGACCTTTCTGTACACTGGAACCAGTGGGCGATAAATATATAGATGAGTTTGCAGAAACATTTGGAAAACCTGAACTGGAAATAGAAGCAAATAATCTAATAAGGCGTGTTAAAGTTAAAAGGGGTGCGCCCTGCGGTTCAACATGGTTTGTAGCAGATATGCTGATAAATATTGCCTCTGAAGACGCAGAGTTTGAAGCTGGAAGACTTTATCATAATTATCCCTGCCTTGCATCCATGAGTGTTGACCCTCTAATTGGCGATACATTAATGCACATTGCAGGCTATAAAATAAAGGAAGCTTTAAAAAAAGAGCTGGGTATAGCTGCAAGGTCTGCTGTTGTGGATGAAGATATCTGCAGGGGTGGTGATGACTGTAATTATATATGCCAAGATGTATGCCCAACTTTAAAAACAGGTGATTTTTCGGCGGAAACCATTATAATTAAAGAAAATGGCCGGGTGGAAATAGACCCAAGGTACTGCGGGTACTGCGGGATCTGCGTCCAGAAATGTCCCTTTAAAGCCATTAAAATCGAGGGAAACATCAAAATAAAAAAGTGAATAAAATGAAAGGAAAAGTAGTTTTTATTGGTGCAGGGCCTGGAGACCCTGAACTTTTAACAATAAAGGGTAAAAATACACTTCAAAGATCAGATATCATTATTTATGCAGGGTCGCTTGTAAATAAAGAAGTTTTAGGTTATGCGCCCAGGGATGCTCAAATATACAACAGTGCCACCATGAACCTCCCGGAAATAATTGAAGTAATGGAAGAAGGAACAGAGAATGGAAAGACAGTTGCACGAGTTCATACAGGGGATCCTTCAATATACGGCGCCATAGGTGAACAGATTGAAGCTTTAAGGGAGAAAAAGATATCTTTTGAAATAATTCCAGGTGTAAGCTCTCTTTTTGCAACTGCTGCAGCTCTTGAATCAGAGTTAACCCTCCCTGAGATTTCACAAACTGTAATAATAACAAGGCCTGAAGGAAGAACACCTAAACCATCAAAAGAATCAGTAAAAAATCTGGCAAAGCATGAAGCTACAATGTGCATCTTTTTAGGCATCCAGATGATTGAAAAAGTTGTTGAAGACCTTCTAAGTCATTACTCACCAGACACTCCTGTTGCAGTGGTAAAAAAAGCTTCCTGGAAAGACCAGAAGATAATCAGGGGGACTTTAGAAGATATTGCAATTAAAGTGAAAGATGCTGGAATTAAAAAAACTGCCATGATTGTGGTAGGTAAAGTGCTTGATCCTGGTGATATTACCCCTTCTAAACTTTATGATGCTGAATTTACCCATGAATACAGAAAATGACCTGAATAATAACTGATTAAAATGGATATAAAAAAATGGTGGGCAAAACAGACCAGTACTGATAAAGCAGTTTATGGACTTACTGCTGCCTGTATTTTTGGCCTTTTATTTGTTCTGATTACAGGATTACTGGTCCCAGATATTACTTTTTTATCATTAGAGAGAAATAGCTTCCAGATTGATGAAAAACCTGCAACCGTAATTATAAAAGGTCAAAGCGAGCCTGATTCTAAAATTTTTATAAGTTCGTCTGAATTAAACATGGACAGAATTCAGGTTGCTGTAAACAGTAACGGTAGTTTTGAGTACAATCTGAATGTTCCAGTTGAAGTGGTGGAGGCAAAAGTTTCTGTTACCTCTAAAGCCCCTAAAAAATATGAAACAGTTCAAAATATTGAAATACAACGTCCTTTAACTTTTCTTTCAATAAAACCTCTTGATAAGCTTAAATATGGTAATACACAGGTTGAAATTGAAGGGCAAAGCGATGCAGATGCAAACATAACCATAGTTTCCAACATGACCCTTAGAAATAATCTTAACCTTGGAAGTTATATTGAAACAGCTCTTGATGACCCTGTAATAGGCAATATAACAATAAAAGCTGATTCAAATGGAAATTTCAAGCAGGAATTTCAGGTGCCTTCAAATTCTACATTTGCATTTTTTAATATTACAGCCAAATCTCCAGGTAAAAGGGGATCAGTACAGTATCAAAATATCACCAGGGATTTTGAAGTATTTCCTCCAGTATACACCATTTTTGATACTGGTGAAGATTTAAATAACAGCAAAATGGAGAATTACTCTGGAAAATATTTTTCATTGAGTTACCCTAATCTCTGGCAGAAAAGATCCTATAAGGATGCAGGTAAAGATGCCAGGCTTTATCTGGTTTATGGAAACAGTGTTGAAGCTATTGTCTGGTATGGGAAAATTGGCAAAGAATTTGGAAGCTCTCAAAAATCTTCGATTTCGAATGCGCAAAACGTTAGTTTTGCAAGTTCCATTGAAGATTATAAAGAAACTCAGGATAAATATTTACGTTCATGGTGGGGGGCTACCGAACTTTTCAAGCAGACAATTAGTTACAGGGATGTGAAGGGAATTAGGGTAATATATAAATGCCAGCAAAACCCTGTATTTTCCAACGACATTCCTGCCCCATTTTATATTGACAGAACAACACTTACAAAGAATGATGTGGATGTTTTTGAACTGCAGTTGATGGTTGAGGGAAATTACTATGAAAAAAATGATTATTTAATTGAAAAGACAGTTCAAAGCTTTAATCTAATGTGAAAAGAATTCATTTCCAGTTCAAAAATGAAGCTCATAGATCCCTTCACTATGTGGACAAAAACATGTTTTTACAATTTTTTGATAAATCACTAAACCTGATAGATAAAAACAAAAATAATTAATAATGAAGACTTTATATACATTAAATTACATAAAAAAGAGGATAAAATATTATAATTAACTGGATAGTATGAATAAGAATGAAAAAAACCTTTTTATGATTTTTGATATGAAATTATTGATATAAAATTTAATTTAAATTGGATGGTACAGATGAGTATAAAAACAGTAATAATATTGATTGGTGCAGTAATTATAATAGCTGCTGCAGTTTCACTGGCATTTTTTATGCCTCAAAGTCATGTGGAAGTAACACCCCTAAACCAAACCTTACAAAGCGAAACAGAGCCAAATGTGGTTAATATAACTGTAAAGACTGATGGAAAGAGTACAGGCATTAATGCAACACCTGTTTCCGGATCTGGAAAAATTCCAGATGCAATGATAAAAGAAATGATACATAAAGCAGATGTAGATGTTTTAAGTGATAAAAGTACAGTTACAAGCTTAAAAGCTAATATAAATGCCATTGCTCAAAAATATAATTACACTGCCCATGTTACTTTGATTTCGCAGTTTGGAACTGATAAACTGCCATTTCCAGCTACTGTAAGTGGAACTTCCATGCTTCCAACATTAAAAGACGGTCAAAATGTAATAGGGCTAAAGACAACATCATTCAAAGTAGGAGATATAGTTATAGCCCGCCATCCAGAATATGGGCTCATAATCAAACGCGTAGCATCCATCAGTGACGGGAAGGTTCTTTTAAAAAGTGATAATCGAAATGTGGAAATAATAAACAACGAAAAGATCCTTCCAGGCGGGGTTGTAGAAATTGAAACTACTGAAAAAACTCCGCTTGATACCTGGCAGCCGAAAAAGAATATAATAGCTGTGGTAAAATCTTAGGGCCTCTATTAATCTTTTTAACTAAAAAGGTGGTATAATGGTTTTAAAAGGTTTAGATATGAAAATAGAGAGTATTGTTTTTGATAAACATACAGGAGATATAGTAATTAGATTCATGCCTCTTAGAATCCCCTTAAAAGATTTAAACATGCTTTCAGATGATACATCTCAAATTTTAGAGCTTAAAAGTGAAGAAATACTTGAAAAATACCTTTCAAGATTTGCTGCTTATTATATTAAGCACATGGCACATGACCCTAAAGCTATACGTGACCGTGCCAGAGAGTTAGGACTAAGTCCCAAAGAATTTGAAAATCTGGTCTGCAGGAGAGTTAAAGAAATGGGTAACATATCCTCTCTTGACATTGAAGATGAGCCTCCAGCACGTGTTGATGGGAAGTGAACTATTTAGAAACGGTTTAAACATCTTTTAAATCTAAAATAAGCACATTTTAACCCAATTTATTACCTTGTTGTTTTATGTACGTCTTAGTCTCATTTAAAATCTCTTCCCCATGAATTTCATAAAATCTATAGGGCTATATCCATTAATTTATCTTTTTTACCCCAAAATATTATTATTAATGTAATTAAAACTGCTAAAACTGTTCCCAGTATATTACTGGCCGGGTCAAGAGGTGCTGAAAATACTGAGGGTAAATCACCAAGTCCTGCATCAGGAATGTTAACTATAAGTGAAACATAAATATTATTAGCTATATGTATTCCTGCTGCAGTTTCTATACTGTTTTCGCCCAGAGTTATTATTCCAAGCATTAATCCAACAATGAATGTATTAAAAAGTATAAGCAAACTAAATATAAAATTATCACTGTTAAACCAGTGCAAGCTTGCAAATATGATTGAAGTAGCTAAAAGAGGAATAACCGGTTTTTTACTTAAAATTCCAAATCCCTGCATTAAATACCCTCTAAAAAATAGCTCCTCAAAGAATGACTGTACTGGAAATATGATCAAGCTTAAAATAAGGAGAATTATAAATGATTCGAGTTTGAAAGTGAATTTATATATTCCAGGATCTATAAAAAGAGTGATAATTGTGAATATGGCTAAAATAGAAACCCACAAAGCTGCTCCTTTAAAAATTCTTCTCCAGTTAATCTTTGATCTGATTGTAATTACAGATATCAGGCTCCTTTTATGAATAAAACGCATTGCAATATAGAAAAACAAAAAGCTGAATGTGTAATATATTCCCACTAATACAAGAAGTGTAAATGGGTGATCAAGAATGTTTCCCATCCCTTGAAGTCCATCAAGGCCAGACTGTAAAGTTACAATAAGCATGTAAATCATTAAAATTACTGCAGAAATTATTCCAGGAAGTAAAAATGTCAATAAAATTGTTATAAGGTACATCCACCCTTTATTTTTACCTGCCTCTGCACTGTATAGAAACGGAATATTCGAAATATTTACACCTTCCTAAGCTAAATAGAATCTGTTCTTAAATATTTAATAGTATATATCATTACTTAAATACAATGATTAAATTCAATTTTTAAGGTCAGATTATGGACATTAAAATTATTCACGAAGGACTTGTAAAAATTAAAACACCTGAATTTGATAGAATATCATCAAAAGCACCCGTATTTTACAATCCAGTAATGGAGCTAAACAGAGACTTATCAATACTTGCAATAAAGACGTATCAAGAAGAATTAAGGCGTGAAATCAGTATCTGCGATTCATTTGGAGGAAGCGGTATCAGAGGTGTAAGATATGCAAAAGAGATTGATACTGTTAAAAACGTTGTTATCAGCGATATAAATCCAATCGCTGTCCAGTTTGCAGAAAAAAATATAAAATTAAACAGATTAAGTAATGTTGAGGTTTTTAAAGAGGATGCAAACATTCTACTAAGGAAATGCAGGGGGAAATTTGATGTTGTAGACATTGATCCTTTTGGTACTCCTTCTCCATTCATTGAATCTGCAGGAATAAGCTTAAAAGCAGGTGGAATGTTATGTGCAACTGCTACAGATACTTCAGCTTTATGCGGAACATACAAAGAACCATGCATTCGAAAATATGGCGCTATGCCTCTTAAAACTGAATATTGTCATGAATTAGGTATCAGAATTCTTACAGGTTTCATTGCAAGGACATTATCCAAGTTTAGAAAATGTATTGAAGTAAAATTCGCACACAGCAGCGAACATTACATGAGAATCTATGCAGTGGTGCGTAAAGGAGCTAAAATAACTGACGAGTCCTTAAAAAATATTGGATACATTTTACACTGCCATAACTGTCTTAACCGAATGATGATCAGGGGCATTACTCCACAAATTGGTAGGGACTGCCCTGTATGTGGAGGAAGATTCAAAACTGCAGGCCCATTGTGGTGCGGCGCTATTTTAGAAGAAGATTTCATAAAAGGAATGAGGAATAATCTAAAAAATACTAAAATAAATCAGGAAAATAAAGCACTTAAACTCATCAATTTTGCGTATGAAGAATCTAATGCTCCTGTTACTTATTACGACCTCCATGAAATCTGTAGAAATTTAAAAATAAGTGCACCGAAGCTTATGGATGTCATTGATTCTCTAAAAGAAAAAGGCTATTTTGCATCAAGAACTCATTTTAAACCAACCGGAATTAAGACCAGTGCACCAGTAGATGAGATTAAAAAGATATTTTTAAGCCTGACTTGATACTCTTATACTTAATTTTGACCCCTGTGTTTTGCTTATTTATGGGTTTAAAAGTCCCATGAATCTGAATTTTGAATTACTGGACGGCCTCTGGCCATAAAAAAATAATATAAAAAATAATTAAACTATTTATTCGTAATCCAGCATCCCATGAGTGTAATAATATTGAAGCTCTGAAGCATGCTGTAATTCGAAATTTCGGTAGGGGAGGCTGAAGTAAGGGAAAATCATTCCTTTTATTAAATAATAATATGCTGGAATTATTCCATACTCTCTCTTTGCCACATCAAAATACAACGGAAACCCGCAGCCCTGCATTATCACCGGATTTCCACTTCTTGCTGTTCCATGCCATACCATAGGAATTGGGCCTTTTTGACCGTGCTGCTTAGCTAATTTGTTAACATAGGCCATTGCTTCATCATAGCTGTTGAATATTTTCCCATCAAGTTTATATTTATATCTGCCATCAGGAACCCCAAAAATAGCCACCTTAATTGAATCCATCCACTGAATTTTATTATATGAATCAGAAGTACCCTGAGTATCGATAAATGCCATTTGAATTATGAAAGTGTCTCCATCCCTATAACTTCGATAATTTGAACTTCCTGCAAAGTGCACAACCAGAGCACACTTAGAATTTCTCTCTTCTGCATATTTTGCCAGGACCTGGGAATGAGGATGCCCCGGATACATATCTGGATTTGCAACTTTAACAAATGCAAGCCTTCCTAAAGGTTCTATATCTCCATTTAAACCCGTGATGTAAATATAACCTCCAAGTAACAGGAGGATAACTACAATAACTATTCCCCATCTCATTTATTCACCTGTAAATTATAACTCCTAATTTTGCTATAATTTCATAAAACTTAAGTTAAATTTCAATCTTTTCTATTTATTTCTATTTATTTCAATGTATCCTATTAAATATCATAGTAATTAAACTTTGTCCCCCCTTTATCACAGTTTATTTTAAACCCTTATTGGCACTTAGTAAGTTGTAACAGTTTAATGGTATTTAGAAAGTATGATTAACAAGCACTATGCATTTGCAGACAATCAAAAAACCCGTAAACATAACCATACATATAACTCAGGATATGCTGCCTTTTATAAGATATAAAACTTGTTGAAAACCATTATTCTCAAAAATAATAAATCTCATAAAACCCGCTACTAAAAAAATACGCTGTTCCATCATTTTATTACTTTTCACTCTTTATGACATTTCCTTCTTCTTTAGTAAAATATTTATATTAAATAATGTCCATAAACAATATTGATATTATGTCAAAAATAAAAAAAGAGGTGGTTTGACCATGGATATTGGAGAAATAGTTGGGGATGCTGTTAGGTATCCCTCACAGGACTGGAAAAAGGTACTTATATTTGGTGTCATGTTCCTTTTGAGCTTTTTAATTATTCCTGCATTTATTGCAATGGGATATTTTCTTAGGACACTGAAAGCATCAATTGCCGGTTCAGATGAGCTTCCAGAATTTGAAGAATGGGGCGAAATGATTGTAGACGGGATCAAGGTATTTATAGTTCAGTTAGTATATTTCATTGTTCCAGCGATTATAATTTTTGCAGGAATGTGGACATCAATAGCAGCAATGCAGGGCTTAGCTGCAGACCCATCTGCTTTAGCTTTCGGAGTATTAGGTGTAACTGCCATAATCGGAATTATATTAGCCATTATACTGGGTTTAATAGCCACAATCGCGTTAGCTAATATGGCTTACTATAACAGCGAACTTGGTGCTGCATTTAGATTCGGTGAAATACTTGAAAAAATAAATCAAATTGGATGGACAGATTACATAATCTGGTATATAGTTATGATCATTATAGGAGTGGTTATAGGAGTCATAGCAAGTATTTTAGGCATTATTCCAATACTCGGCTGGTTAATCCTTGTATTAGTAGTGTATCCTTACACATACTTGCTCTATGCAAGGGCTTTAGCATTGTTATTCATATCAGACGGCACATCAACTGTTATTCCACAAGAATCAGCCCCCTCAGAATAAATAGAAAACTCTTTTTTATTTTTTATTTTGAATCTTTCTAAATTTGTATTAATTTTATCTAAATTGTTTAAAATATATAATCTATTTATATTATAAAGGTTAGATCTATAAACATTGTTCAATTTTTGTAGATATTGCCGTGATAAAATGAGTGAAGAAGAATCAATTAAAATAGATGAAACTGATAAAAAAATCCTTAATTTATTAAGTAAAGACGGGAGAATGTCATATCGAAAAATATCAAGAGAACTGGATGTATCTGTGGGTACAGTTCACAATAGGGTGGATAAATTTGCAAAATCAGGCATTATAAAAAAATTCATACCCCAGATAGACCATTCCAAACTCGGTTACAAATTAACCACCATAATAGGTGTAAAAGTAAAAGGAGGAGTTTTAAGAAACTGGGAGAACAAAACTGCCTATCATAAAAATGTTCTTGGAATTTACGATGTTACAGGAGAATTCGATGCTATATTACTTGCTAAATTTAAAGATACTACTGAGCTCGATTCATTTATCAAAGGACTACTTAAAGAACCAGACGTGCAGAGAACCTACACTCAAACCGTTTTAAACATTGTAAAGGAAGAATTAAGCTCTTTAGATATATTAAAAGAAGAGGATATAATTAATTAAACCTGTGATTTTTTCATAAACTGTTTTTACCCTTTCTCGGGATAATTTTTCTGATCAATTCTTTCGAAATTGTTTCATCCTCATTTAAAGAGATAACATATTCTCCCTGTGGTTCTTCAATTAATAAAGCAATGGGAAATATTTCTGCTGCTATGAATTCTCTTCTTTCATTTTTAATTACTGAAGTCTGTACTACGGGATAAATTGTCCTTTTAGCAAATTTAATCGGTTTTCCAATATTTATATCTATTTCTGGTTCTATAATACTATTTATTACATCTATTATTTTATCCTCTGATTTTTCTAAATTAAATGCTTTTTTAAACATTTTTCCCGGATTTTTAATCAGATCCATTTTTCATCCTCTAACTTTTCTAAGCTCACCAGCAAGTGATCTAACTGGTTTTTTCGTTAAAGCTTTTAATGATTCAATTATGATCCAAAAAAGCATTATTTTAATTTCTATTAAAAAAGAGCCGTCTAAACGTTCTTTATAAAAATCAGGTTTCACATTCAGGTACACGTTAGGGAAGACATTTATAATTGAAGATATTCCCCATAAATAACCACCTACAACTGCTGTGTCTGCTGCGCTATGCATCCCAATGGTAGAATCAACTGAAATTTTATTAACAGAAACTGATTTTAAAAACGCCCTGAATATATTAAGAAGGTAGGGTAAAGATTCTATAGAAAGTGAAATTATATGTGGAATACGCTTATAATCTATTTTCTGCTCTTTTTCTTCTCTGGGTTTTTCTTTCATTTTATCTGAAGGAATCTTTTGATGAATTAACCTTATTTTTAGCCAGCTTAGTTTAAAATATCCCTCATTTACAGAACCTTTTCTGTAAAGCTGTAATGAAATTTGAAAAGGAACCACCATAATCCCCATTATAATTAAAACAATAATAAGGATAATGATGGATACTTCAATGTATGCCAATTAAGATCCACTCTTTGACCCATTACATTCATGACCTGGTTTCTTTAAATTATTCAGATTCTTCTTCTTCTTTCTTTTTGCCAGTCATTTTCATTCCTTTTTTCATCATTTCACCAGGTCCACCTTCTTTTTCTATCATCTGCTTTGCTGCGTGGCCTATATCTGTTGCTATCTTGGAAAGTGGACCCATTCCTGCTACAGATAATATTTGAACTCCTTCCGGACCTTCTATGTCTTTAAATACTACTACTACAGATTGGGGCTCTATTCCTGCACCGCCGCCTGCACCGCCGCCTGATTCTTTCATATCCCCTCCTGCTCCAGCTCCAAACATCAGACCAACTTTAGTTATGGGAATTATTACCTTGTCTCCTATTTCCATTGTTTCTCCTATTACGTTATCAGTGGCCAAAACTTTTAAAAGCTCATCAACTGTTGTTTTAACCATATCTGTCACATTTCCTATCATTTCTTCAGCCATGCTAATCCTACCTCCAAATGGTTTTCAATAACATACTCTTTCTTATGTAATAGAAAATATATATAATTTGTTAATATTATTATTTTTTAACCATTTATTTTTCATTTAAATAAATAAAAAGTTTTAAAACATATTTTTTGGATAATTGTGGGTATTATTGAATTTAATCTCATTAAAATTGTTTATATGATTCAAATTGCAGATAAAAGCAAAAAAAGAATTTCAGTTTCCTGATTAAATGTGTATTAAGAATCATTAAACCAAAAAATAGTAATCTAACAATCTATAAATATTAATACTATTGAAATCAGGAGATTTTTATGAAATCAAATGGCAAAAAAATAGTAAAAATCATCAAATTAGGGCGTCTACATTTTGTATTTGGAGGATTCTTATTTTTTTGCCTTGGAGCATTATTTGCCACATTAATGGGGGCTAAGTTCAGCCTGGACCAGTTTATATTCGGTTATGCTATTTTGTTTGCTGCCCATATTT
>JAVSLW010000042.1 GCA_039666455.1 Methanobacterium sp.
CATCAAGCTCACACTGGAGAACAACAGTGTGGTCACGCTCAAGAACTGTCGTGAAACCTGGAATAGCCAGTGTGTAGGGGCGTACGTGGCGGCCAACTGGCTGGCCGATGTCTACAACCTGCTGTTGGGCTGGTTGTTTGGAGATGCCATTCAATACCATGGCGTTTATGTGCAATACACGCCAGACAACGGGGTGCGCATCAAGAGGGTGGAGTTTCAGACGTACGAATGTCGAAACTGTGGATTCTTGTCAGCCGACGAGCCGCAGACGATGCGCATCGATTTCCTGACCTATGTGGACGGCGGGGTGCCGCCACACCATCTGCGAATCAGCACCAGCAGCGCCACGGCGCCCACCGGCTCGGACGTGCCCATCACCGTGACAGCCTGTGGCAACGCCGACTGTTCGCTGCCTTACACCAACGGCATCAGCTCGGGCACCATCGCCATGGCGGGGGTCAGCGGCACCTGGTCGCCGTCAGCCAACTTCTCGATTCCAGCCGGGCCGGTGAACACGGCCACCATCAACGCCCGCTTCACCAACACCGGGACGGCGACGATCAGCCTGTCGTCCTACGCGCCCACCCCGTCGAACACCCCGAAGGTGTTTTGTGGCATGGGCGTCACCCCGGCGTCGGGCAACAGTTGCAATCTGAACGTCAGCCAGCCACTGCACCATGTCCGAGTCTCCAGCGTGGCCAGCGGTCTGACCTGCTCGCCCAACAGCTACACGATCACGGCGTGCTCGAATGCGGACTGCAGTTCGCTGTACACGGCGGGCTTGACGGGCACCTTGGCCATCAGCGGTGGTACGGTGAACTACCCCAGCGGGGCGGGCTTCACGATCGGGGCGGGCAGCAGCAGCACGGTGGTGCAGGCGCAGCTCACCCAGGTGGCCACGTACACGGTGGGGCTCAGCGGCCTGTCGGTGACCCCATCGGCCAGCCCGCAGGTGTACTGCGGCATGGGGGCCACGCCCAGTGCGGGGGGCAGTTGCAGTCAGAGCATGGCTGAGGCCGGGCTGATCTTTGATGTGCCCAACCACGTCTCTGGCGACAGCCAGGCGGTGACGGTGAGCGCGGTGCGCAAGTCGGACAACAGCCTGTCGTGCACGCCGGCGTTTGCCAGCACGAGCAAG
>JAVSLW010000043.1 GCA_039666455.1 Methanobacterium sp.
TCAAATTAGAAAATTAATCCAAAAATACTTCATCCATTACTCTAAATCGTTATCATTCGCCAGAGAATGGATTAAAAGATTCATGCCAAAAGTTAAAAAAGTTTAGCGATTAACTATAAATAAAAAATTGTTTTAGTTAATGTTTTTACCATTAAATATAAATATACCCCCAACTTAATCATTATTAATCATTATAATTTGTGAGGGTACTCTTCACAAATAGAGGATAATGTCAACATGGTGGTTTAAAAGACTTAAAATATTGGAAAATCCCACAAAAGCATAAAAAAAGGATTATGAGCTGATTTATCATAACCAGTGTCTTTAAACGTTTAAATAGAGACATTAGGTTGATAGAATACCAGCTCCCAATGAAATAACTGGATAATAGTTCGAAAATTTACGTCTAAAAAACATTGAGGTGAATCAGATGGAGAATAAATTTGCAACCTGTTTGAATTGTATGGATGGTAGAGCTCAACTTCCAGTCATAAACTGGATAAAAGATAACTATAATGTGGATTATGTGGATATGATTACTGATGCAGGGATGGTTGGTGTCTTATCTTCAGAAAAATATGATATTAAACTGCTGAAAAAGTTAAATATATCTGCCAATGAACATGGTTCACAGCTGGTTTTCATTGCCGGGCATCATGACTGTGCAGGTAATCCAGTAAGTGATGATTTACAGAAAAAACAGGTGAACATCTCTGTAAATGTCATTAAAAATTTAGCTCCCCCATTGAAGGTCACTGGGCTATGGCTGGATGAAAATTTTGAGGTATCTGAGTTGATATCCCTTTGAAATTATGCAAATACGTGGGTTAGATTAACAACTGATAATACTAACTTCTTTTTTTTGAGGAATTCATGAGATAGCTTATTTTTCTATTCTTAAAAATCTGGAATTAAAAGCCACTATAATGGTACTTGCTGACATTAATATGGCTCCTGCTGCCGGAGTTAATAGAATTCCATATGCATAAAGTATGCCTGCTGCAATTGGGAGTGCAAAAACGTTGTACCCGGTTCCCCATGCCAGGTTTTCCACCATTTTTCTATATGTTGATTTTGAAAGCTTTACAATGTATACTGCATCAAGTGGATTGCTTCTTACAAGGATGATGTCTCCAGCTTCAATAGCAACATCTGTACCTGCACCAATTGCAATGCCCACATCAGCCTGAGCAAGTGCAGGGGCATCATTGATACCATCCCCAGTCATAGCAACAGTTAAACCTTTAGACTGGATTTCTCGAACTTTTTCTACCTTTTCATATGGTAAAACCTCTGCATAATATTTATCAAGTCCAATTTCCTTTGCCACCCATTCTGCTACTTCATATCTATCTCCTGTAATCATTATGCATTGAATTCCCATGTCTTTAAGTTTTTTCACAGCTTCTTTGGATTCTGGCCTTATGATATCTGCAAGGGCAATTACACCTTTAAGTTCATTGTCAATAATTACAAAAACAATTGTTTTTCCCTGTAAAGAGAGCTTTTCGACTCTTTTATCACTAAATGAAATTCCAAGTTCTCTTAAATATCCAGGACTTACAACTTCAACTTTTTTTCCATGAACTTTACCCTGAACACCTTTTCCAGGAGTTGATTTAAAATCTTCAACATCAAACGTCTCTTTTGCGGATTTTACTACTCCTTTTGCGATTGGATGCTCAGAATAGGATTCAAGTGAGGCTGCATATTTTAAAATTTCATTCTCACCATATTCCTGGCTTAAAGGGATAATATCGGTTACTCCAAATTTTCCTTCTGTAAGTGTACCTGTTTTATCAAATATTATGGCATCAATATCTCGTGATCTTTCGAATTGAGCACGATTTCTTATTAAAAGTCCATTTCGTGCCGATAAAGTTGTGGATACAGCAACAACCAGGGGAACAGCAAGTCCAAGTGCATGTGGACAGGCAATAACCATTACAGTTACAGCTCGCTCAAGAGCAAATTCAAATCCAAATGCTGTAAGTCCTAACCATGCTATAAGTGTTAGAAATCCTCCAGTGAGGGCTATTACAGTAAGTCCCATTGCAAAACGATCCGCCAGGTTTTGTGTACGTGATTTACTTGTCTGTGCTTCTTCAACAAGACTTATAACCTGTGAAAGGAATGAGTCCTTCCCCATTTTTTTAATTTCTACAGTAATGGACCCATCTCCATTTATGGACCCTCCAATAACTTCCGCGCCACTTTCTTTAAAAACAGGTTCAGATTCTCCTGTAAGCATTGATTCATCAATAGAGGTGCTTCCACTTATAATTTCACCATCTACAGGAACTTTTTCGCCGGGTTTAATAATCACACGATCTTCAACGGTTAACTTATCTAATGGAACGTCCATTGTGCTTCCATCAGGCATTATTTTATGGGCACTTGATGGTAGGAGCCTTACAAGCTCTTCAAGCGCCTTTGAAGCTCCCATTACAGATCTCATTTCAAGCAAATGGCCTATAAGCATAATACTAATTAATGTTGCAAGTTCCCAGAAAAATAATTCACCAGCAAGCCCAAAAACCACCGCACTGCTGTAAAGATACGCACTTGTAATAGCAACAGAAATTAGAGTGTCCATTCCAGGAGCTTTATCTTTAATCTGGCTAAAGAACCCCTTAAAAAATGGATATCCTCCATAAAAATAAATAATTGAAGCTAAAATAAAAAGAACGTATAAATCACCCGGAAAACGAAGAACTTCACCTAATCCTACCAATTCTTGAATTGTGGGTGATAAAATAAGAACAGGTATGGTTATGATTACAGATATTATAAATCTCTTCTTTAAATCTTCAATCATACCTGCATGAACGTGTTCGCCTTCCATTTTATGTTCTTCAGTTAATTCTTCGCCGCATACAACACATTTACCCGTTTCTTCATGTCCTTCATGATTCATATGTCCTGTTTCATGCTTAGAATCATCATGACTGATTTTAATTCCCCCAGATATCTGAAAATTTTAATATTATATTATATGTGTCTATCGTTATAAAATTTTAGGGGGAAGTCGGTTCTTATGATTTATTCGTAGTCCTGAGTGTTGTTCTGGTATAGTTGCGTGTAGTAATCTTTGGTACTTGTATTGACTTCCATATAGTGTTTGTTTAGTAAACCCTGATTGTAGTAGTCCTGCAATTTTGAGGCATGCTGCAGTTCAAAATTCCTGTATGGATTGTTGAAATAAGGGTAAATCATTCCTGAAATCATGTACACATATGCAGGGATTATTCCATATTCTTTTGTTAATATCTGGAAATATAAAGGGAATCCATCTCCCGGCTCCAGAATAGGGTTACCTATTCGAGCGTTCCCATGATAGGCCATTGGTACTGGACCTTGCTGGCCTTGTTTTTGTGCAAGTTCATTGACGTGTTCCATCATTTCCTCATAGGTATCGTAGACTTTACCATCAGACATGTATTTGTATCTACCCTCTGGAACCCCAAATAAAGCCACTTTAAGCGAGTCTAAATAGTTAATATTATCTAAACCTATGGAACCTGCACCTTCAATATCAATATAAGCCACCTGAATTATATACACATCTCCCTCCGGGTAGCTACGGTAATTGGAACCATCATACATATGCAAAATTAACCCCACTTTAGAACCAGTTTTTTCAACCTGCTGTGCAAAAAGTTCTGAATGTGGATGCCCTGGATAAAAGTCAGGGTTTAGAAGTTTAACAAAAGCATTTCTTCCTAAAGGTTCAATAGGTCCGTTTGAAACTGTAATATAAGAGTAACCTGTAATAAGGGCTAAAATAGCCAGTGAAACTAATAACCATCTCATTATAACATCTCATTTTCTCCAGTGAACTTAACAATTGTTATATTTAAATTGAATTTTTCTTTATGAATATATAAATGTTTCTAACTTTCAAAACCCGCTGATTTAAAATATTTTTAACCTTATGAAAAACTCAAAAATTTATATTCAGGGCGCTCTTAGACGATAAATTAAAATCATTTGGTTTGGTAAAACTATAAATACAATCATTCCTTAAAGAAATAAAAGCTTTAAAAGATTCATGTTAATAACAGGTGACTTAATGGATATTAATATATTACAGGCAATCGTTCTTGGGATAGTACAGGGTCTGACTGAGTTTCTGCCAGTTAGCAGTTCTGCACACCTTGTATTCATGCATGAACTTACAGGAGTTGAGCCAAGCTTAGCCTATGACACTATGCTGCACATTGGAACATTAGTAGCAGTGGTGGCTTATTTCTGGAGTGATTTAATAAACATGTTCAAATCATTTTTCTCAAGCCTGATAGATATACCTCGAGGACAGTTTCGTAAAGGCCTCCAGGAAGATCAGTTTAAAAAACTGGCCTGGTTGGTAGTAATAGGTACTATACCTGCTGGAATAGCAGGTATTCTTTTTAAAGATTTTTTTGAAGGTTTATTTAGCAATATTGTTGCTGTAAGCTTCTTTTTAATTATAACCGGTTTTTTACTCTTTGGATCAGAAATGATATCTCGAAGGATCAGCAGCAAAACAGGTTTAAAAGAGATGAACATAAAAAACTCCATCATAGTGGGTATTGCCCAGGCCTGTGCCATTGCTCCAGGCATATCACGTTCTGGAGCCACAATTTCTACAGGATTGTTTTTGGGCCTCGAAAGAGAATTAGCAGCTCGTTACAGCTTTTTACTTTCAATACCGGCCATATTAGGAGCAGCCTTGATACAAACTAAAGATATTGCTTCTATTCTTGATATTAGTACTATGGGAGTTATTTCTGGTTTCATAGCCTCTATTATAAGCGGCTATCTCGCTATTAAATTTATGTTAAAGTTAATAAAAGAAAAAGACCTGCTCCCATTTGCTTACTATTGCTGGATAGTTGGTTTACTGGCAATAATAACAACCTATATATACTAATTTATAACTTTTTTCCATATTCAAGTGTTTTCATCATATAAGATAAGGAAAAATATTTATTTAAATCAAAAAGAGAATAAGCATGGAGATATCTGCTTATTAGATGTATTTAAACAAGTTTTAGATTGACTCGTCTTCATCAAGTACAAGTCTCATGGTGTCTGGATCTTGAGGCATGTGTGCCAGGAAGTCTTCTGCTGCACGTCTTACATCTCTTGAACCGATGATGTACCTTCCAACCACAATGATGTCTGCACCGTTTGAAAGGGCCATGTCCACTCTGTCAGGTGTTATTCCACCTGCAACAGCAACACGTCTTCCTTTACCGAGGATTTTTTTAATCTCCCTGATGTTACCCCATTCAGTAACTTCACCTAATTCTTCTCCTCTTTCTGCAGCCATTGTTTCTAAATCAACATTTCTGTGTAATAATACAATGTCTGGTTTGTATCTTAAGGATTGCAGCTTTTCAACAAAGTTGTCCACATTCATCATATCTAATATGGAGTATATTCCCTGTTTCATGGCCTCATGAATTGCTTTTTCAATGGATTCAACTGTTCCAAGTCCTGAAATTGCAATAGCATCAGCAGTTTCATCTGCAGCCATTTTAACTTCTATTCTTCCAACATCAAGGGTTTTAAGGTCTGCAATTATAAATGCGTCTTTTCTAAGTTCTCTGATTTTGCTTATAACTCCAACACCGAATTTTTTAACAAGAGGGGTTCCAGCTTCAAGCAATAGCCTTTCACGATCTGGAAGGCTGTTTATAATTCTTTCAACTTCATCAAAGTTATCTAAATCAAGTGCAACCTGTAAGTACGGCGGATTCCACAGTCTTACTACTTTAAAGCCCATTATAGGGTGTGCTCCACGGTCTTTTTCAGCTAAAACTTTTTCGGCTGATGGATATCCTTCCATTGCCCTTCTTATTGCCAGTTTGGTTGCCCCATAGTTGTACTGGTAAATTTTACGGTAATCTTCTGCCTCGGGGTGAATAAAAACTGAAACAAGTATAACCATGTCTTCGACCTTATCTTCAGGGATTAACCCTTCTTCAACGGCATCTGCTACAGCTCTACTTACTGCAGTCTGTGCAGGGCCAAATATTTTTTCTGCATCGCATAAATCTCTTACAGTGACTTTAGGTATGATTAATGTCGCTGGTTTTGTAATTAAATTAGGTCTAATGACAGAAAGCAGAGGTGTGTGTCCTATTGAAAGTTGTGTTAAATTATTTACAAATGCCGTACCTGCAGGGCCATTTTTATCCCCAATTACTAAATCAACGTGAGCTACTTCATTTCCGCTTCCTATTAAAGCTTCTCCTATGAGATACATAATCATTATCCTCCGTTTATGGTCTAAACTAATGTATGAATAAAATAGTATAAATATAGAACTCATAACACATTATACTTAAACAACCCATTCCATTTCTCAATAAGCTTATTAACCCGTATCATACTTTTTTGGTCAATTGGCAAAAAAAGAACAGATTTCGGCTTTTTTGATACTATTTCAATTAAAAAGTCATCGAAATGTGATTGAATAAATTTAAAATCACTTATAATTGTAATAGGCTCTCTTTTATACTTTCTTATGAAATTGATTACAGAGCTTATATCGGTACCACCTTTTGCTTTAATTTTACCAAGCTCATCGATAGAAATTTCCTTTGCTGTTGTTGCAAATGCAATTATATTGGTCTTTTTTTTAAAATAATTATGAAGTGTATAAGCAATTATTTTTGCAGAAATCATGTATTCCATCATGCTATTTGATGCATCAACCATAATCCATACAGTATCCCATTTCACTCTTTCCCTTTCAAGCCAACGGTTACGAGACTCAAAAAATATAATTCTTTTTTTATCAGATAGTGAAATATTCTCTCTAAATCTTTTTATAAGTTTTGGCTTTTCTATGCCAAGTCCATTGCCTATAAGTTTTGGAAGTTTTAAACTTTTAAAGCAAAAAACATCATTCTCACAAAAAAGAAGTTCATCGCCCCCCGTTCCCACTGATTTTCCCGCAACGCGTTGAGTCAGTGTTTCTTTTAAAAATTCAGATGCCTTTTCTTCTTTAAGTGAACTTGGAGAATTTTCATGTAAAAGATCGGTATTTTTTGCTATTTCTTCCCATACTTCTTTATCTGACCGTAAAAAAGCTTTATTTAAAACTTCGCTAAGATCCATAATACTTTTTATGAACGCATTAAATGATTTTTGTATGAGATTTTTTGAACCTTCTTTTATAAATTTCTTAGCCTCAATAAATTTATCAAATTCAAGAACAATGTTAAATCTATCGTCTTCTATATCATCTATTGAATGCCTTGAAAAAAGAATAAGTGCTGTTGTAAGATACAAATCTCTTTTCATTTGCATTGGAAGTAAATTTATCAACAAATCATTATGTGGCTTAAATGGAGTTACATCAATGTTTGAATTTATTGTATAATTAGAAATAAGATTTATTGCAAAATGAATAACTTCTTCATCGATAATTTTACCAAGAAAAAAATCTGCATCACTTATTTTTTCAGGGTGCGTTACTTCTCTGTGCGCTGATATTATGTAATCAATGTATCTAAGATGTGCTACTTCGTGTAAAGTTAAAAATTCAGCGAGGTATCGAGGAGATTTTATATATATCTCTGCTCTTTTTGAAGCACTGAATACTTGAATATAAAAAGAAGTGTCTTTCAATTCTGTTTCTGTATAATCAAGCTTTATATTATAATCTTCTATATGCTTATCAATAACTTTACTTAATGCGTTTAGCATTTTTAAATTCCTCTGTGAGAGTTATAGTGGCAGTGCTTATTACTTCTGATTGTTTATCTTCGCTCATATTTGCAATTTTCGCCCTAATCGAATTTTTATAATGTTCTATTACAATTTCATTATTTATCTTGTTTTTAAGTAAATATTCAAGTGCCAAAAGGTCAAGAGTTGAAAGATATGCCCTGGGTCCAAGTGCTACACCAATTTTTCTTAAAATTCGTGTTGTAGATATAAGAGGTATATAATATGGTTTTAAGCTTTGGAATGCTTTTTTATAGTAATAATTTATATGCTGCTTTGCAATTTCAACTTCAACTTCTTCAGCTGGATAATTTACTATAATTCTCGCATTAAATCTATCCAATATGTGTTGTGGAACATCTGTTACTCCCGATATATCATATGGATTCATTGTTGCAATGATATTTGCTTTAAGTGGTTTGGTTAAGGGAGTTTTTGGAAATGATACCTGCCACTCTGCCATGATTTCAGTAAAAGTTATGAGCGTATATTCACTGAATCTATTAAACTCATCTACATAAATAACTCCCGGATATTCATTGCCATGTGCCTTTAAAAGAGGTCCATTAATAATATCTGAAATTCCTTCTTTATATTTTTTTATATCTATATCTCCAATAAGGTCGCTTGGTATCGCATCATGACTTCCTGTAACTCTTACAAATGGAATTGAATTAAGCTCTTTTTGTAATTTAGTAACCATATTTTTTACAGCAAGAGTTTTAGCAGTTCCGGGAGCCCCTTCAATAAGTAGATTAAATCTAATATTAGACCTTATTGATTCTGCAAATAAATTTAAATATCGTTTAAGTTCTTCTTGTCCAATTACAACAAGTTCTAAGTCAATTGTTTTGGTATTATTATCTATCATTTATATTTGAGTATGGAGAATTTCTATTTCAAGTTTTTTATAATTAAATCTCTTGTACAATAGTTATATACATCTTTAGATATACTTATGATATGACACTCAACTATAAAAAGCTATCCCGAAAATGGGACTATAAAGTATAAAGTTATGGGTGTTGAAAAATTCTTCGATTTTTCACAATGAAAATCAGAGATTTTCACATGTTGGTATTAATTTAATGTGTTTTTCTGTCCAGTTTTTCATTTGTTTTTGTAGATGGTTGCTTATTCTGTTTGGTGTTTTGCATTTTCTTTTGAGTTAACTTTACAACTTCCTAAAAAAATAATAATCATGAAAAATAAATACTTATTACAGATAAATTCTTCAGTTAGGGTGAGAAAAATGATAAGATATCTTAAAGAATCCAGTCAGAATGAATTACAGTTTATAGATAAAGGAATTAATCCGGTATATAAGAAAATGCTTGAAATCATAGTGGGCCAATACGATAGGAAAATTAAATACGATAGGAAAATTAAGTATAAATATAATGAATCTGACAAAAGTGCTCTAATCAGTGTGGAATTAAAGCCTTCAGAAATTGATAATGAAGAACTCAAAGAAAAGGAAGTCCAGAGATTTATTGAATGGTACAAAGTAGCCATTAATGAAGTTGTAATAGATAGCTACAGGGAAAAATTAATAAAGTTTTGACCTGAAAACACTACATATTTGCTGGTTTCAAAATATTTGAGGATTTTGAAGGATTTATGGGTCAAAATCTCAAAGCTTTGAAAATCTGCGATTTTGGAGTGAGAAAAATTAATATCCAAGCTTGCCGTTTATATAATCATCGTAACCTTTAAGGTCCAGCATTCCGTGTCCTGAGAAGTTAATTACAATATTTTTCTCTTCACCAGTCTTTTTACACTCCAGTGCTTCATCAATTCCTATTTTTATAGCGTGACAGGTTTCTGGAGCTGGAACTACGCCTTCACATTTGGCAAATGTGGTTCCGCTCTTGAATATGTCATTTTGTTCTACTGAACGAGCTTCTACAATTCCTTCATGCACGAGAAGCGCCACAAGTGGTGCCATTCCGTGGTAACGTAGCCCTCCAGCATGTACAGACGGCGGTATGAAATCGTGTCCAAGTGTGTACATCTTTAAAAGAGGTGTTAAACCGGCAGTGTCACCAAAGTCGTACTTGTACTCACCTTTTGTAAGAGTTGGGCAGGATGAAGGCTCTGCTGCTATGAACTTACAGTTGATTTTCTCGTCAAGCTGGTCTTTAATGAATGGGAAAACAGCTCCACCGAAATTACTTCCTCCACCGACACATCCAACGATTACATCAGGGTCTTCACCAACTATTTTCATCTGCTTTTTGGTTTCAAGACCAATAACAGTTTGATGCAAGAGCACGTGGTTTAAAACACTTCCAAGTGAATAATAAGCTTTTTCATCCTGCAGTGCATCCTCCATAGCTTCAGATATTGCAATTCCAAGAGATCCGGGATGGTTAGGGTCTTCATTCAGCACTTTTTTTCCAAATTCAGTCTTTTCACTTGGAGAAGGTATGACTTCTCCATTGTAGATCTGCATGATGGTTTTTCTGTATGGCTTCTGGTCAAACGAAACTCTAACCATGTAAACAGTGCAATCAAGACCCATCATTGAACATGCAAGTGATAACGCTGTACCCCACTGCCCTGCACCGGTTTCTGTTGTAAGACGTTCTACCCCGTCCTGTTTAGCATAGTATGCCTGTGCAATAGCTGTATTCAGTTTGTGGCTTCCAGTTGGTGAGTAATCTTCTCTCTTGTAATAAATCTTTGCAGGAGTATCTAAGTAATCTTCAAGACCAGTTGCCCTGAACAGTGGGCTTGGCCTTCCAATCATTTTGTAGACCTTTCTTATTTCTTTTGGAATTTCAATCCATCGTTCCTGTGACATTTCCTGCTCTAAAACACCTTTAGAGAATATTTTAGGTAAGTTTTCTATTTGTTTCCCTTCTTCTGTCTGTGAAGGCGCTGGAAGTTCCAATGGCAAGTCTGCCGCTATGTTATACCATTTTTTTGGTATGTCTTTTGAGGGTAGTGTAACTTTATACATTAAATCACCATTTACCTTTTGTTAAGACCATATAACCTGTGACGTTATTAAACCTTTGTTGTACATATTTGTACATTATCCTTGTGATTGATATGAATAGCTTTGAGTTTGAACTGGTTAAACTCAGTAAATGCTTGAAAATACTGGAAAATAGAAACGTTTATCTGAAATGAGAAATAAAATAAGATATGGGAATTTCACCGGGAGAGTGTCTGACCTTGCTAAAATTCTTCTTCAGGAAACTTCAGATACGCTCCAAACGTTAAACGACGTAAATGGAGTATGTTATGAAAAAAATAATTATATTGATTGTAGTAGCACTGATATTCGTGGTAGGTGCTTTTTATATGTTGCTACAACCAGATGTAGATGAACGTGAGCCTGAAATTCATATAAATGAAAAAATAAAACTACCTGAGCCGAGATATGAAAGCAACATCTCAATCGAAGAGACTTTACTTGAGAGAAGATCTATCAGAGAGTATAAAGATATTCCACTAACACTTACTGAGGTCTCCCAGCTCCTCTGGGCTGCACAGGGGATTACTGATCCTGCAGGTTTTAGAACAGCGCCTTCTGCGGGTGCGCTCTATCCGCTTGAGGTATATGTGGTAATTGGCAATGTAGAGGGAGTCACAGAAGGCGTTTATAAATACAACCCTGATGAACGTGAGCTTGTGAAAGTTAAGGAGGGAGATACAAGGAATGAACTGACTGTAGCAGCTCTTGGACAAACCCAGGTTAGAGATGGGAGTATAGTTATTGTCATATCTGCAGTTTATGAAGAGACAACTCAAAGGTACGGTGATAGAGGTATTAGATACGTGTATATGGAAGCAGGGCATGCTGCTCAAAATGTTTATTTACAGGCAGTCTCCCTGAATATGGGCACAGTAGTTATTGGAGCTTTTAGAGATGATGAAGTAAAAAGGATCCTGAACATGCCAGACAGAGAAGATCCATTATACATAATGCCTGTTGGAAGGATATAAATGAGTTATGCAGTAATAAAATCCAGTAAGAGGTTGAAATAGAAAAAACATAGATGGCGAGCACATATGAACAATAAACAATGGTACGAAACATTATTTGAAAATTATGGCAGAAAGTATGACGAAGAAAGCTTCACACAGGGTACTGCTGGCGAATGCGATTTCATAGAAAAAGAAATTAACTATGACAAGTCGCTTAAAATCATAGATATCGGCTGCGGCACCGGCAGGCATTCTATTGAACTAACGAAGAGAGGATATAACATGACAGGAATTGATTTGTCCGAATCACAGCTTAAAAGAGCTAAGAAAAAGGCGAAATCACATAACCTGAAAATCGATTTTCGTAAACTTGATGCCATGAAACTGCCTTTTAAAAAAGAATTCGATGTTGCAATAATGCTTTGCGAAGGCGCTTTCCCTTTGATGGAAACAGATGAGATGAATTTTGAGATTTTGAAAAATGTTACCAGGGCACTAAAAAACAAAGCAAAATTTATTTTTACAACTTTAAACGGATTATTCCCTCTTTATCATTCCATTAATGAATTTCATGCTGCTGATGTTCAGGAAGGCCATACAACCTGCAAAAACACTCATTTCGATTTGATGACATTTCGTGATTATAATATAACCACAGCAGTAGATGATAGCGGGAATGTGAAAGAACTGGAATGTAATGAAAGATATTACGTGCCATGCGAGATTACATGGATATTAAAAACGCTGGGTTATAAAAAAATCGACATCTACGGGGCGAAAATAGGGGAGTTTTCAAGAAATGACAAACTCACAACCAAGGATTTTGAGATGCTCGTCATAGCTGAAAAACAATAGCACAGAGGTAGAAAAAAATTATGAACAAAAAAATTCTCTGGATAATCGCAGCGATGATCATTCTAATCAGCGCCGGTGCATATCTTGCTTTTGCCTCGAACCAGCAAAAATTATCACCACCACAGACACCTCCCTCTTCAGAGCCAATTACAGTCTCCGGCGAGATTACCTGCCTGCCCAAAAAGGGACCAGGCCCTCACACTATGGAATGCGCCATTGGTATCAAAGGGGATGACGGTAAGTACTATGGATTGAAGAATCTTTTTGAACACGATAAAAAATATAAATTTTATAGTACTGGTATACGCGTGGAGGTCTCCGGGACGCTCAATTATGAAGAAATGCTGGGACCAGGTGGCGTCCCATACGATGTCGCTGGAGTCATCGAGATTACATCAATACGAGAGAGATAGAAAGGGGTTGATGAAAGTTACCAGAAGCATTTTTGTTGAAATGAGATTATGAACACTGGAAGTATGATTACAATTATAGGGAAGGAAAAAGAAGAAGTTTAAGAAAATGATTTTTATGAAACCTTTTAGTGTTATTAAAGCGCCACTAGTCTCGGAAGAGTTTTTTTCTGGCGTTAGTTTGATGGGAGATTCTTTAATAAATGCTGGACTAGCAGAACAGCTGGGTATTAAATCTATTACGCAGCTACCAGTACTTGATTGTGAGCATCAGCGAGATCCGGAAACAAAAATCATAAACCCGCGCCAAGTCCATGATTACTCAATACAGATAGCCAATGCCGTAGAAAAAGACTGCGCTACTGGCTATTTCCCACTTTTATTAGGGGGCGATTGCACCATTCTCATTGGTGCCATGCTGGCAATGAAACGAAAGGGAAATTGCGGCTTATTTTTTATTGATGGGCACGCTGATTTTTATGAGCCTGGTGTTTCGCCATCAGGCGAGGCAGCAGATATGGAGCTGGGATTTGTTGTGGGTCGTGGGCCAGATATCGTCACCAACATCGAAAATAGAAAACCATTAGTAGAAGAAACAAATACTGTTCTTTTTGGTTTCCGTGATGAAGAACATATCAAAAAAGCAGGTGGCCAGGACGTGCGTAAGACAAAGATTCATTGTGTCTCCTTAGAAGAAACACGATGGAATGGCTTTAGTAATACCGTTGAAGCTGGCATACAGAGATTAAACTCGGTAGAGCAGTTTTGGATCCATGTGGATGTTGATGTGCTTGATGATGCTGTCATGCCCGCAGTTGATTATCGGATGCCAGAGGGCTTAAGTGTCGGTGAGTTGGTTACTACAATGCAGCGTCTTATCAAGACTGGAAGAGCGGCTGGCATAAGCATCAGTATATTTAATCCTACCCTTGACTGGGATGGTTCTCTTGCAAAAAAATTAGTCGCCATTATGGCAAAAGGCTTGCAGAATGTTTAACAATCGCGTATTTGTCATACCTGCAAAAAACCAAAAAATAATATGATAATTCAAGATCTGCTTTTTTATAGAAGAATGGGTAAAGGACATCCTCTTATACTTATCCACGGAGCTATGGTGAACGGCTCAATGTTTTTATTAAAATCGGTTGCAGAGGAATTGTCTAAAAATTATGATGTTATTATTCCTGATCTGCGTGGACACGGCGGAAGCAAAAATATGCCGGGCCCCTACACAACAGTACAGCATGCAGAAGATGTAAAAAATCTACTGGATGCCCTCAAAATCAAAAACACTTATGTTTTAGGATCTTCGTATGGGGGTGTGGTCGCCCAACAGATAACATACATGTATCCGTCGGTAGTAAGTAAGCTAATTCTCGATGGCACAATCTCATATAATAGAATTACTTTACGGGAGAAAATTGAGGCAATTATTACTTTATTCCTTCTGCAACTTTTAGGGGTCAGAAGACTTATGCATCTTGTAAAATATAGCCCTGAGCCTGGATTTAAAGATGATCCAGCACTGAAAGAAGAAATGCAAAAAATGTTTGCAGATAGTGATACAAAAGCAGCCGCAGCAGTGCTTAAAGAAGTATTTACTTTTGACAGCCGGTCGTGGGTGCACAATATTTCCTGCCCAACTCTCATTATTGGCGGATTACGTAGTATGGCAGTACCAGTACATCATGCCTATTTTTTGCATGATAAAATCAAGAGTTCTCGACTAGAAATATTCGAGGATGCCGGTCATGCGCTGATTTGGACACATAGTGAAAGGTTTGTCAGCGTGGTAAAGAATTTTTTGGGATAGCTACTTATGAAACAAAAAGTACCAGAAAATATTAGATTGAGTCGAAAGGAAAACATTGATGAGAAAACAAGAGAGGAAAATGAAATGACTCCATTGCTTTTAAGCCGACAGCGTATAACACGGTCTATGCGCTTCGCTTCGCTCACCCAAGTTGCTTATTTCGTGGGCAACACCAATACACTGAAAATGTTATATTCAATAGCTATTTAGGAGGACGAAATGTTTAAGGATAATTTAATTTGGAAAGAAGTTCAGAAATACTTGCCAGAACATAATAGAATATCAGATGAAGTAACACCGTCTGAAAAAACTGTAGATTTCAGCGATATTAAAATTAGATACGATGAATATGTTCCTGTAAAAAGCTTTAAAAAAACCGTTGTAATTTTTCATGGCGTTGGCGGAAATGGCAGACTCCTGTCTTTTATAGCTGTCCCATTAGTTAAAGCTGGATTCAAAGTAATCTGCCCAGATTTACCGTGAAGATTCCTGTGAAAATGGTTGCTAATATGAATGCTATAGTAAATAATAGAAATCTACTCAAATTATTATTGAAAGATAAAGCTGGTTCTGGTAGTTCTGTTTCAATACAATTTTTATTATCAATGATGAATTACATTCCAATAATTGAGCCGGAAGAATTCACTGTTTGTCCTGTTTTATTGGCACATCCAGAAGATGACAAATGGACTCCAGTAGAGATTAGTAAAATTTTTTTTGACAATATTAAGGCAGCAAAAAAGCTAATTATTCTAGAAAAATCTGGACATTTTCCAATCGAAACACCAGGTTTACAACAACTTGAATCAGGATGTATTGAATTTATAAATAACGGAATTAATTAAACCTAAATCCCCTAAAATGGCACAGGAGGCTTAGATAATGATTACGATAAAAAAACTAGATAAATCAGATGAATCTTTAAATCAGTAAAGCAGATAAACTGGTATCGAAGGTATTTCCATTTAGAAATTTATCAGAACGCTTGACTTTTTGGGCATTTAAGCACCAGAATATTATCTGGTAAAACTAATTATTAACTTCTTTGGAGTTTCTTCTCTTTCGGAATTTTGGGTTGCTATAGATGAAAATAAAAATGTTTATGGGACTACTGGTACTTCAAATAGTCCTAATGAAAAAGTAGCGCAAAATCTTTATGAAAAATATGGTTTTAAAGTGATAAAAAAGGAGAAAAAACTATTATACACAAAAATATACAGGGAGCTTGAGTTATGAATCTCCTGTTCATCGCACAACAGAGCATAGGCGCTCCGGTGCTTCGCGCCTCTGGGCTTTGCCACATTTTTGGCTTATCTGAGCTCCGCCAAAAACGGCACATGGCAACTGAAAGTTAGGTGAAATGCCCGATAGGAGTAAAAAATATGTTAGCTTTCCAAATCTTGATTAACAACTGGGAGTTGGTATTAGCTCTAACAGTTGCATTTTTAGCTGGTGCTGTGGCTGGGCTAATGTTTTTAGCTATTAATAAAGCTAAAGCACTGGAATTCGGTGTAAAACTTGATAAACTTAGAAGACCAGTTGTAAAAATCCTTTTTAAAATCTTGGAGAAACCTCAAGGTGCTCTTAAAGCTGTTTTGTTCATTTTTGTTTTAAACTTGCTTGGAGGAGCAGTTTTGTGGGCTACAGTTAGTGGACTTTTAATCGTCCCCCCATTTCTGTGGTTGGCATTGTTAGGTCTTTTTGTAGTTTTAGTTGTGGCAAAAGAGCCGCAAAGACTGCTTATTGCTATTCCAGTGGTTCCCTTTGAAATAGGTGCATTCATAATTGCAGCTACTGGAGGGGTAAACATAGGGATAAATTTATTCTTTGGTGGAGACATAGTATTAGCAATAATGGAGTGGCTAACTCTATTTTACACTCTGGTTATTCCCTTACAGTTCATCGCAGCGTTTCTTGAGGGAATTTTAGCACATCGAGTCTACATAGTGCAGCGAAAACCATTGCCAGAGTGGTTGTCAGAGAATTAATACTTCTGCGACTTCTTTTTATCGCAAAACGTTAAGCAACATGCTTGCTATGGGGGTAAAATGGATCAAAAAATTGTTGTTCGAAAAATTCAGCCTGGTGAAGATGAAGCAGTCTGGAAAGTCGCTAAAACACTGAGTATATTCGAGCGGTATTATTTCTATTATCTCACTTACAAACCATCTAAAAGCGATGCTCTGGTTGCTGTTGACGGGAAGAGAATTGTAGGATGTGTTATTCCAGGGATTTCCATCCTCGCTGGAGAAAATATAGGTAGTGTGGATGGGATTTTTGTCGACCGTAATGTTCAAGGCAGAGGGATCGGCAAAATGCTGCTGGATGCAGCTCTCTCCCATTTCCAGGAGGCAAAATGTAAAACGCTCTATTATATAGTAGACCGCTTCAATTCATCGTCGTGGAATATGGCTTTGCACAGGGGTTTTATCCCATTCGAATTCAATGAACAATTCAGAGTGTTTGGCTGGA